>NZ_JARFVE010000020.1:0-37772 GCF_029194105.1 Rhizobium mulingense
GCAATACGAGGGGTATCTGCGACGTGAAGAGGCAAACGCTGTCATTCGTGGGCTCGTCGGCGAAGGTGTGCCCATCAAGGAAATCGTGCGCAGAACCGGGCACAGCCGAAAGCTGGTTCGCGGCGTTGTTCGTGGTCAACGGACCGACATCTTCCGAGTCCGGCAAACGTCACTCGAACCACATCTGCCGTGGCTCGAAGCGCAATGGGATGCCGGATTACGAAATGGCGCTGAACTGTGGCGTCAGCTTCGGCTGGCTGGGTTTGGCGGAGGTCTCCGCGTTGTCACGGAATGGGCAACACGACGAAGGCGGGCCGAAAAGGCCGAAAACGGGCTCGGCCACGCGCCGGCGGCACGCACCATCGCCCGCCTGATGACACTTGAACGCAACAATTTGACCAAGGCTCAAACGATGACGGTTGCTGCGATCGAGGAGCGACTACCAGACCTTGTCGAGGCCAGAGATGTCGTGGAGAGCTTTCACGAGATGCTGCGGCGCAAGTCTAAAGATGATCTGGACGCGTGGATCGACCGCGCCGCGACAAGCTTGGTCGCGTCATTCGCCAACGGAGTTATCCGCGACAGAGCAGCGGTTCAGAATGCAATAACTTCAATCTGGTCGAACGGCCAGACAGAGGGCCAGATCACCAAGCTGACACTCATCAAGCGCCAGATGTACGGGCGCGGGAAACTCGATTTGCTTGAGGCACGTATCGTGGGAGCACCCTGATGTCATCGAGATTGCGTCAGACCCCCGTTACAAAGCCGATTGACACCATTGATCCCGTGAACCTGAAATACGTGCTTGGCGATATCCAGACAAATTGTGGTAATCTTCTCCATGGACGGCTCTCCCTTATGTGACTTTCGACAGCCACACTTTGGCACATTGCGATGCCGGGAGCGGAGGCCGTCCACCACATCAGGTCATCACCGTTCAAACCGCTCCAGCATTTTTCTCAGCTGTTCGTTTTGGAGCTTTAGCCTTCTGGCGAGCTGCCCCCTGAGCAGCCTGATCTCTTCATCCAGGTTTATCTCGTTTGCGGTGTCGTTGACCCGGATGGCCTGGGGAGTGTTTGGAACGGCTAACGCTTTCTTGCCGCGGCTTCTTTGCTTACGCGGTGCGACCTCGACAGCTTGAACGTCCACAGCACGAAGCGCAGCGATGATGTCCGTACCTGTCTCGCCGGAAAGAGCTGGATGAGCAGCCTGCACGACTCCGGCATCTTCGATTTCGACTTTATCCTTGCGATCATTTTTAGCTTCTTCGGAAGGCACAGGCTCTGTGAAAATTGAAGCGGATCGATCGTGGTGTGTCGCATCGCTTGTCGGTCGACCCTCGCTATTCAGGCTCTCCTCGGCAATCGTTTCAGTCGGATCAGCAATTTGCGAAGGACCGCTTTTCGTAGCCTTCTCGGTCGCGCCGTTTTCTCGCCCCTGTTCGCGTCTGGGTGAGATCAGTCGGACAAGAAATTTCCACGGAGACGACATCTCTCTGACCTCGCTTTTATTCCGCAAGAAGGGTGCGAGTTTTCGTTCCAGTAATATACACCGCCACCAAACTGTGTTGCCCCGATATGTAAAAAGTGCGTCCGATGATTATGTCAGTCGAGCTTGAGCCGTTTGCGCAGATCGGCATTTTCTGCACGAAGCTTTTCAGCCAGAAGCTTGCGCAGTCGCTGATTTTCCTCTTCCAACTGCAAGAGATCCGCCATCTCATCGATCGCTGTTATCGGCGCGGCCGAGGTGATCTGTGCGGGCTTTGGAGCACGGCGAACACGCGTACGTTTAGCACTCGACGCAGCTTCGATCACCTTTGCCATGCGCCCTCTCCTCTTCCCGCCACCGGCACCGGTCAGCGTCGCCGCCGGCTCTGCCGTAGCGTCAGCTGACGACGTCTCGAGCGCCGCCGCTTTCTTGGCGCGGGGTTTGCGCTGTTTCTTCGGCGCAGTGGGTGTTTCAACAACGGTCGGTCCATCGGCCTTGGTTGCCGTATCAGTCTCGTCGGCCATGCTCATCTCCTGTGTATCTGATACAGTTGTTGATGCCCCAAGAGACGGTGTCAACAACGACTTGCCGTCAGGTTCCGGGAAAGACATTTCACCGTCAGATTTGCCACGCTGAGAGCTATCTGATGGATGCCGCGATGTCTCTTCCACAAGGTCGCGAGCGACTGACTTTAGATCCATGTTGCCCCTGATCGAGTTTGACTTGGGATCGAGTTTTCGCCTGCCGTTTTTGTACTCGACGGCAAAACTGCGCTGCGCTTTTTTCAATATAAGAGGCCTTGAAAATTATAGGATGGTTTGCTGATGTGCGGTTACATCACGAATAGCGCCTACCGGACCACCCGTCTATGGGCATGCTCGTATCAGATCGAGCGCACCATTTCGAGAGTAGAGCTTGTGGCCAATCGAATGTGGGCTGAGGGCGGCTTATACGCTCAAAGCTCTTGAAAGAAAACGGCGCCAGTAGTTAGTCGCGAGACATTTTCACAGGGTTCCCGACGATCCATAATGCGATCTTCTTGGCCCAGAACGCGAACATCCTCGAAACAAGCCGTTAATGGCGCTCGTGAAGAACAGCTTCCCCCTGCCCCGCAATGGTAGGAGTGCCCGTTGGTCCTGAAGCTGAATCCCACCACCCGCCAGCGTGTCCACGTTCGATCACCCGTTGGCTTCATCGCCTCCACCAAGTTAGCCGCTGCCACTCTCCAGACTAGCCTTCACAGCTCATCCGTCTCAAGCGAACAGCCTTCGAGATCGATTTCGTCAAAAACCAACTCAGCTACTGCATAAGGAGGCCGATAAACCAGCCTGCAGCATTTGCTTTCTCATAGATGTGTTCGGCTCACTCAAGATGAGCACGGATCGCGACTCTATCTTCACGCGATCGCCGAGCGTGTGGCGTGGCGTCGGCCGGTCCATGGGCGATAAGGCTCGAGTGGACGGATGCCGATCGGGTTGGCTCGATGCTGGCGAGCGTGCGTTCACCAGTGGTGGGCGGACAGCTGTTCGCCGCGAAGTTCGGCCAGACGGCGATGAGTCGCCTCGGTCGTTCCGGCGGGCAGGCTGTCGAGTGAGAAGAAGCCACTGTCGGAGATTTCCCAGTCCGGCGGCCGCGGCGATGTCTGCTCAACGGTCACCCGGTAGAACACGACATGATCGCGCTTTGTGATCTTGTTATTGAAATAGACCTGGACGAGTTCCGGCTTGCCAACAATCGTCAAATTGCCCTCTTCGCGGAGTTCATTGACCAGCGCTTCTTCCGCCGTTTGGTTGCGCTCCAGCCCGCCGCCGGGCATATGCCATCCGTCGATATAGCTATGGCGCACGAGAAAAATTCGCCCCTCGGCATCGAAGCAGGCGGCCCTGACGCCCATCGTCATGCCGCGGGCGAAGGAGAAATAGACATGCAGAAGGCGCAGGGCCGTCCTAATATGAAGGGGTTGCTTTTCTTTATCCACCATCGTTCCGTTTAAGCTTTTCATCGCGCGAATGAGTTTGATTTTTCAATAAGCTGGTCTATCTCTCGTAGCATCTTCAAGATCGCATATTTCCGACATCCGCTTCGGACCTCGCCCCTGTTCTTTTCTAGGAGCTCTTGACATAACGGCTTCTGTGTACAGCATCTAAATGGAAGCAAGCGTCTTTTAATCCCCTCCCGAACCAACAGGGCGCTCGACGACCTTATGTCGGAGCGCCCTGGCCTGCGTCGCCACGAGTTGCGTTTTCGGTGACGCAGTGCGGAGCAAATCACGATCGGCTTAACTGACGATGACCGACGGCATCAGCCTTCTGGTTAGGCTCACTTATCTTGCCGCTATTTGGACTGATTCGAGGACCACAGCGATGGCCCCGGCATCCGGAGATGAAATCAATAAACACGACTAGTTGCGATCTACACCGAATCAGTATTCAAGCCGAGGCGGCTTTTGCAATTCGTACTGGAAGATCAATATTTTCTTCATCTAATGCTGACGTCTCGAGATTTTCCGCGGATTTAAGGTTTATTTCATCGATGCAAGACGAGCATATGAGCTCTTCACCATCGATCCTCTTGCTATGACCACAGCGAAGGCATGGGCGTTTACGCTTCGTCCAACCAAACAACATAGAAACAGTTCCCCCTATTCGCCAAAATGTCACAAACTATCGCCAATATTATAATCGCAATGCATTACCGCCCTCCCTATAATTTCCCTCGCATTTTTTGGACCTGAGCGCCCATATGCGGCTTTTGGAAAGCGATGCTCTCGTACACATGCGATCTGGAGAAGTTCTTTCGGCGGGAAAGGTAAAGGCCAGCAACGCCTGATCGAGTCACTATTTCCGACTTGTCGGCACATGGCCGAATGAATATCGATAGGACCTGATCTTCCCCGTCGACGTGCGGAGAATAAAAAGCGAATAGTTTCTTGCATTTCCGTAAATACGTTATCTCTTGGAAAGTTTCAAAGGAAGCACCAATGCTGGACCGGGCGCTCGTGAGCCCGTGCAGCAGGAATATAACCTTATCTCAAATCGTCCCCAGCAAATCCCTTTAGCCAACGGAATCCCAATAGACGGGACTGCGGCCGCACCCTTTGTCTACAAACAGTAATTGCAAATTTCCTCGAAAAGTCGAGTCTTGCTGCGGACTTTTTTTGGGGTTAAGCCGAGATCTAGGACGTTAAGAACAGCGTTGACGGCGCCTTGGATGAAGTTTTTGTCTTAGCTGACTGTGACTTTAGCGATTGTGAGCTGTTAAAATGAGCGGTAGTACCTACTTAAAGCAGCTATTTGGCTTGGATACATCTTCTGATTAAAGATTTAACCGCGGCGTCGCACGTTTCTACGTTAACTGCGTTAGACAAATATTGTTGCCGAATGGCAAAGATACATGCATATGCCAAACCGCAAGCCAGCTGATGATGGTCGCTTTGGGATCTATGATTAGCTGTTTCTCCGGAGGTTAGTTAAACTTCCCACCTCACGGGCCCTGGTCTTCCAGTGGCCCATTTTTTGTCACTTCAACGGACTCGGCACGCGGCACAAGCGTGCTTCTTCCACGATCAGTGCCATCAACGCTCCGGGGCGCATCACTGGTCTCCGCCTTCAACGGCCCCCTTGCAGCCAACCTCGATCGGTGGGCGTGCCGACCTCGTCGCCGCTTGCAAAATGAAACGCCCGCGGGTTGTCTGCCGATAGCATAATGCGCAAACGCTGAGGTTTGAGAACGTGCCGATGAGCACGCCGGCAATGTTGGCACCTGCGGCCACAGCGGCTTCCAATATCGATAGCCGGAATTCTCAGAGGCATGCTCATCGGCGCGTACCTCATGCGCCGTGGCCGCGAATCCCTCTCAGCGCACATGTAGCGCGAGGCATCGACGCCGACGCAGAGTACGTCCTGCCGGACACCCAGCGGTGGCTCGAATCTCTATGTCTGCACAACGCCCTGCTGAGAAGTGGGCCTCAGTTGTATGTCCGTGGCGTTGACATCGGTTCGATCTTGGAAACTTTTCGTTGTCTCCGTATGCTCCGAACCTTCGTGTTTGTCGTGGGAATAGTGTCAAGCTGTAGCGCCTTGGAAATCACTGCACTCATTCCATCGGCACCGAGCTTTGCAAAACGAACCATGTCGATGCCAAGGATTGCGCTCACCCGATCGATATGTCTCGGTGCGGCAAGGTTTTCGATTTCTACAAGCGCCGCTTTCAAGTATGTCCTTTCCTGAGCCTTCATCTCGGATCCTCCTATCCGCTTGATTAACTTGACGTCTCCCCGCTTGCCTCACGCGCTCTTGCTGCTTGAGCATGGCACGGACGCATAATTGATTCAACCATTAATATTATCAGTTTCTAAAACGAGGCGACTACAGCAAGCCGGCGCTTGCTAGACGACCTTAACCCTCACAGCACGAAGTCTTCAGCCTGAAGCTTAAACACGCCGTCGATATGGATCGAAAAGTCGGCTACGCCGTCGCCGTTGACGTCACCATAGAGAAAGGTTTCGGACGACGTGTTCACGTAACGCAATTCTCCACTTTGTTTGGAGAATGTGTCTGTGCCAACGAAAGTGAATGCCTGGCCGCCGCTGACTGTCGTATTTGCATCGATGGCGCTCAGACTGATGATGTCGTGTTCGCTCTGAGAAAACTGGTAGATGTCGTCGCGCCCACTTGAATTCAGCGTCGATGCATCAAGCGAGAGGAAGACGAAGGTGTCGGTGTCCGCTCCGCCATAGAGGTTATCTGCACCCTCGTCAGCATAGAGTCGGTCAGCGCCTGCACCGCCGTATAGGGTGTCATTGCCGTCACCACCGACGAGTTTGTCATCCCCTGCATTGCCAGAGAGCTTGTCGTCATCTGCGTTGCCGTAAAGCGTGTCGTTACCATCGCCGCCGTCGAGCCTGTCGGCACCGCCTTGACCGACGAGCGTGTCGTCACCACCTTGACCATATAGGATATCCGCCCCATCGCCCCCATCCAGTCTGTCTGCGCCACCGCCGCCCTTCAGGTAATCAGCTCCGTCGCCACCGTAAAGCTTGTCGTCGCCATCGTCTCCGGCCAGCGTGTCGGCGCCTGCCTCGCCCTTGAGTATGTCGTCGTCTGCCCCGCCATGTAGGCTGTCGTCGCCGTCGCCGGCATAGATTATATCGCAGCCCGCGTCGCCATTCAGGTCATCGGCTCCAGTTCCCCCCGAAATGTAATCGTTGCCTTCACCACCGGTGATCTTATTGTCGCCCGCCTCCCCCTTCAGCGTGTCGCTGCCGGCTCCGCCATCGATTGCGTCATTGCCGTCGCCGCCATAGACGACGTCGTCGCCTGCTCCGGCCGCAATCGTATCGGCCCCATCCTGCCCCAGAATCTTGTCTGCACCTGAGCCCCCGACAATCCGGTCGTCACCTGCTCCCGCACGTATCTGATCGTCGCCGCCATAGCCGTAAATCACGTCGGCAAGCGCACCACCTGTGAGCACGTCATTGCCGATCGTGCCAGTCGAGTCGGCAAAATAGGAGCTGTCAGCAGCAACCACATTAACAGTCAGCCCGCTCAGCCCGCCGCCCGTATCATGAGAAAAATCGAGACCGTAAAACGAAACCTGACCGGCGCCCGTACTATTCGTCTCGTTGCTGCCGAGATAAGCGCCTGCCTTGAAATAGAACTCGTCAGCGTCCCATGCGGAATTAATCGCGGTTGCCGAAGTGTAAGCATCGCCGTCGGCGTAAATCACCACCGTCATTATGTGGCTGTGCACGTCGATCTTATAGGAGAACAGCTCGCCAATCGAAATTTGCGGCGTTTCACCGTCGGCGTTGATCAGCGCATAGGTCACCGAACCGCTCCCGCCTATATCGCTCTTCAAATAAATTTCACCGTTATCCCAATACAGCCGGGCGAGTTCGCTATTAATACCATGGACTTGGCCCACGACGATTCGGCTGTCCGTCTCCCCCGTGGAGATCCGCGGCGCCTCGTCGATCTTCAAGGTAGCCGTCATTGTGCCACCTTCTTCGAGCGTCCACGCAGCGAGTGAATTGCGATCCAATTCGCGCAGTTCTGACCGGGCGTTGGTCGTATCCTTGGTGACCGCCCCGTCGACTGTGGCACGAAACACCATCGCACCATCGTCGGCGGTATAGAAATAGGACGCGTGTTCGAAACCCGACAGATTTGGAACTTCGTATGCAGTGCCAGACGTGCCGCCGTCCTCGTCGATCGGCAAGCAGAGTTTCCAGCTAGTCAAATCAAAGTAGTCAGAGTTTCTTGCCACAAAAGCGTCCTTTAAAGTGGAGCACAGTTGGACGACGGGGATGCGGCCGGCGCGACTGTTCTGCAAGGACATTAATCGTGGGGAATCAACATATTATTTTAGCGAACGTTACAAATTGAGTAATCCGTGCGCAGCACGCAGATGAAACTCGCCACCCCGTGGATCCTCTGCAATCCATTGAGATCGCGTGTGTGTTATCAGCGGTCATGCCAAGTCTATTTGCGCGAAACGTATCCCGTTGGTGCGCGGCGACCGCTCCCTCTATGCTTCCACGTTCGTTAGTTTTTCGGAATGGCAGCAGGTTGGCCGGGAGCAGGATCGAAATGGCCTTTGCTTACAGCCATCCGATGCCGCTGGTCCCGTCCCCAGACCCTATCCATTCGCAGCGGACGGCTCCTTCAAAAGCGAGTAGTGGCGCGCGTCTGATAGCGATCCACGATATAGAAAGTCGATGAGTCAATAAGATACCTCATCGAAATACCGCAGCGGTAACTCCCAAACGATATATTTTAAGTTCGTCTGCTTAGGCAGCTTGTCGTTGAGAAAGGCGTCCATCGGGAGAAATGGACCTTTTCCCTCCTCGGCAAAGTTGATGACATCGACACTGGCATTTGCCTTCAGCTGAGCTTCGAAACTCCACCTTGCATCGGCAGTGTAGCTTGATCCAACCATTGCCACCTGGGGTCCGCCATTATCGTCGGACAGTAGATCGTCGAGGCTGGCACCGGCAGCCACCGCCGAAAGAGGCGTCAACGGTTCGCCCGGCATCGAGATGAGTGGCGAAAAAACCGAGAGCTTGGCGAATTTGTGAAGATCACCCACGTGGATCGTCCCCATCTCCGGCTTCAAATTGAATTCCTTGCGCTGTAGTCCATCATCGCCCGCTAGAATTTGGGCGACGGAGTGGGCGACGACACCCGCACCTCGTACCGTCCAATGCGTGTCGGACTTTAAGAAGACCGGCTCTAGCTCGCGAGCTTGCAGTAGAACGCTCCGCAGGTCCGGCACAGCAACGCGCAGGTCGCTCAGGCGACTGCGCACGTCCTCATAATAATGTTCACGCGACGACGACGCGGCGATCTTGCCAAGCTTGTCGCGATAGATGTCCGCCTTTTCCGGGATCAGCAGGAGAATAGGCTCGATGCCGACGCTCTTCAGCCTCTTAACAGAATTGCCGACGAACTCGAGATGCTTCTCAAGCATTTCGGCCGACCTGCGGTTCCAAGTGAACTCCTCGTCGGTGAAGAACCAGCCATCGCTTCCCTTGATCAGCCCTTTGCGAGCCTCGTCGAACACTGTAAAACTTATGGCGTTCAACAGACCGGTCGAAAAGTCTCTGATCGGAAAAACGTCCTTGTAGATTCGCTCAAGCGTTAGGGCCTCGCGGCCTTGGATGAAATCGGAGACCGGTCTTGGCTGTTGCCGGTGGTCGATCATTTCCTTGCTGAGCCAGAAATGGACGAAAGCGCCAAGACCGCAGACAAAAAGGATGAGAATCGAAACCGCCGGGAAATAGCCCGGCACCCCTTTGAGATCGAACTTGTCTTGCTCGGACGTCGGGACGGCTATTTCTTCGAGAGCTACGACGGAGTTAATCTCTTCCATTATAGGGATCTCCTTAGAACTGAAAATAAAGGAAGGGCGCATCACTGTCGGCGACGAGCTTGAGGATCGCAAGCAGACCGAGAAGGGTTGCCGTCACTCCCATTACAGCGGTCGCTGGCGGATGGTCGATCGCGGCGCTCTTCGCCAATTCCCGTGTCGTCCGTAATCCGAACATTTGACGCAGGCTCCGCTCGCTGAGCGCCGTTAAAAGGCCAACGACCATCAACGCCAAGCTGAAATTGCTAAATTCCCAGGCATAGTCGCTGCGCAATGAAATGCCGTTCAGCCCAATCATGCCAGCAAGCATGCTCGTTGCCTCGGTCATGTTGGCTGCTCGGAAGAAAACCCAGCCAATGACTACGAGTAGCATGGTGAATATCCAGGACGAAATCCGGAAGGGCGCGTTGTTCGGAACCTTGAGATAGCGTTCGATCGCCAGCCAGATTCCGTGCCATGCCCCCCAAATGAGGAAGGTCGTGTTCGCTCCGTGCCACAAGCCGCCGAGTATCATGGTAGCTGCCAGGTTTGAGTAGGTCCGGGCAATGCCTTTGCGGTTGCCGCCCAGAGAAATGTAGAGATAGTCGCGCAGCCAGCTTGACAGCGAAATATGCCACCGACGCCAGAACTCGGTGATGTTGACGGACCTGTAGGGAGTGTCGAAATTCTCGATGAAATTGAATCCGACCATCATACCAAGGCCGATCGCCATCGACGAATACCCCGAAAAGTCGAAATAGAGTTGTAATGTGTAGGCAATCGCGCCTAGCCAGCTTTCGGCCATTGTGGGATCGGGAATCGCGAACGCCGCATCGGCCACCGGGGCGATCGAATCTGCGATCAGAACCTTTTTCGCCAGCCCCGTCAGAAAGCGCATCGCGCCGTAGTTGAATTTCGACCAATTGTGTTCACGATCATAGAACTGTTCGGCCAGGTCGGAAAAGCGCAGCACCGGACCCGCTATCTGGTGCGGGAAAAAAGCAATGAAGGCCGCGTAGTCAACGAAGGTCCGTGACGGTTCCAGGTCGCGTCGATATACGTCGACGACATAGCTGATGTTGTGGAAGATGTAGAAAGAAATCCCTATCGGCAGCAAGACGTGCGGCAGCGACCAACTGTAGGCCTCGCCTTTATTGAACAGAAATGCGCTGCTTTCGGCAAAGAAGTTGAAGTACTTGAAATAGAAGAGCAGGCAGAGATCTGCGAGAACGGCAGCGACGAGAAGCACCTTCCGTCGCCTCTGTGTTTGCGCCCCATCCACCAGCAGCGCTGCACAGTAGTTGAATGCTGTCGTCGCGAGCATCAGGAGGGCAAAGTCAACCCGCCACCAGGCATAGAAGCAGTAGGAGCCGATCAGAATGAAATAGGATCTGTAGCGAACCGGGAAGGCGTAATAGAGCGCGAGAAAAAGAGGCAGATAGACGAAGATGAAGATGACAGACGAAAAGACCATGTCAGCCCCCTAACCCAAAGGGCTTTCGCTTGAGCGGCGACGGCGTAGGCAGGCGGCACGGTTCCTCCAGCAAGCGAGAACCGAGCGCTGGCGAAGGGCTTCGCCCTCGTGGTCAGCAGAAAGATCGATGGCCAAGGTAATATCCTCATTCGTGATTGCCGACAGGCTGCGAACGGAACCGTTCGCGCATCGGTTCAAAAGAACCGGCGAGGCGCCGGAGCTCACTGCAATTGTTTCAGGGTGTCGCGAACTTCGTAAATTGAGCAAAGAATGTGATAGAAGCTGCTGGCGGGAGCTGGCTCGTGCACGAACGTCCCGTCCGCGGACAGTTTGTCATACCAGAGCCCCGGAATTTCCGTGGCGAGAAATTTGCGCAGTGCAGCGCTGGCCCTTGTGGCCTGCCGCAGATAATTGGTTCGCTGCTCGCCATGGTTGACCTGGGCCAGCAGGGCGGCAGCCTTTAGCCACTCGGTCTGGGGCCAAAGCCGGGCGACGGGATCCGAAATGGAGAAATCGTCGAAAAGCCCCATAAACGCGACTTCCCGCTCCGTGCATACGCCATGTTTGACGCCGAGCTCAAAGAGATGTTCCGCGGCAGCGATTGCCGGCTGATTGCTACGCGCCATACCCCAGCGCGTGAGCAGCCAAGCCCATTCGAACTGATGACCGGGCTCCACAATCCGTCCCTTTTCGCCGGGAAACGGTGTCCAGTCGTGGTCGAAGAACTCCCTGAGAGCGCCACTGCCTCCGTCAATAAACCGCGTCATGGCCAGCTCTGCAATCTCGTCGGCTAACGCGGTCCATGGGGCCGGATCTAGCGCGACCCGCTCCCATGCTAAGCAAGCTTCGAAAAGATGCATATGCGGGTTGGAGCACAGCGGGAGCTTTGTCGGGCGGCCCTCATGGAAACCTCCTTCTGGGTGAGCGTACTCGGCCTTCAACGAGTGGAGCAGCGCACGGGCCTTTCCTTCCATTATCTCCTTGCAATCTTGGACCGACACCGCAAGATTTGCGAAGGCGAACAAGGCGAATGCCTGATTGTAAAGGTCAAAGCTCTCGTCGACCATGATACCCGTCGGCGACGCGACGCTGCCGAAGAACATGTCGTCTCGTCGATACACCCTCTCGAACCACAAAAATCCGTGCTGCACCACTTCACGCCAGTCGATGGAGGCATTGCGCGCACCTGCCGCGGCAAAGCAGTAGATTTGCCGCGGCTGCACTCTCGCTCGCCTGTTGTCCGCTTCGCACGGGGAACCGTCGAGCTGGACCCTTTCAAAGAAGCCTCCAGCGTGCCGGTCGTACCCCACTTCGAACCAGAGTGGCAGTGCGTTGCTATGCAACCAGTCATCCAAGAGAGAAACTTCAACCGAAAACGCGGCCAGAACTCGTGCGTACTCAGCATCTAACATTCGCCACCTGTCCCATTAGGTCTTCGATTTGAGATAGGTTTGTGCGAATGGGTCACCTTGACCCGCTGCCATGTTCAAATATTTCAGCGCCAGTTGTTTCGAATCTCGATCGCTTCCGTTTTCGTAGAGATCGACGCCCAGTTCATATTGCGACTTGGCATCACCGGAATCGGCCGCGCGTTGGAGCCATTTGACGCTTTCAATGCGGTTGGTTGGCTTGTAACCACCGATGCGATAGAGCGAGCTGAGCGAGCGGGCTGCCTCGACATCGCCATTCTGGGCCGCCTTGACGACACCGTCGAACAGAACGTCCGCCGCTTTCTGGCCGGGCTCCGCGCGCATTAGCTGGGAGATCATCAGATCCAGCGCCTCGGCCTTGCCCTTGGAATAGGCTTTGACGAGAAGGGTGTTGATCTCGTTGGGGTCGCCGCGCGTGCCAATGTAAATTGCCGCCAGTTCGTAGGAGGCATTCGGATCATTGTTGCGCGCTGCCGCCTTCAAGGGCGCCAGGATCTTTGCACGGTCCTGGTCCGTCTTGGCGCTCCGGTAGGCCTCAAGCAGCTGGTCCCGCGAAAGAACGTTGACGCCCGCGGCTGTCGCCACGCTGATCAGATAGGAACCTTCAATTCCGCCCGAGGTGGCGCGATAGACGCGCGCGGCTAGCTGGCCGGCGCCCTGCTTATCAAGCTTGCGCGCCAGCTCGAGCCAGGCATGACCGAGCTTTTGGTTAGCGCCGCCTTCGGTGCCGAGGTAGTGGACCCGCGCCTGGCGAAGGGCCCGGTCGGCCTTCGACGTCTTGTCCGCCCGGTCGTAATAGTCTGAGGCAAGCGTGACATTACCGGACTTTTCCGCGCGCTCGGCGAGGCTGCGGAATGCTTTTGTCGCGCCCGCTGCGGCGGCTTCGTTGAGCCATGCGTCGGCAGTGCCGAACTCGACACCGCCGATTTCGCGGCTGTCGATCAACTGCGCCAGCAGCAACCGCGTATTTGTATCCGACTTGTCGGCCGTCAACGGAAGGTAAACCGAACGCGCAATCATTCGGACGTCCTCCGGGCGATAAACGCCGTCAAGTTGCCCCTTGACAAGACGCCGGCCAGAGCTCGCGTCGCCTGCCAGCGCGGCGCGTTCGAAGGCCGGATAGGCCTCGCCGTTCTTGCCGCGATCGAGCATCAGATTGCCGTAGGCCCGGTTGTAGCGGACAACCTCGTCCTGGCCCTTGGCATTCTTCGCCGCGTAAGCCAGCAAAGATTCCGGGTTGCGCCGTGCCTTGAAGCCCGCTTTTGCGAAGCCGATCTGAACCTTGGCGTCGTCATAGGCGAATTTGGGCGATGTTGTGCACGCCGCAAGCGGGACCAGCATGGTGCCTATCAGCAGTGCCCTACTCAAACTCATTATCTGTTTCATTCTCAGTCCACCCCTCAACCGTTTAAAAGAATCCAACGATGTTTCTGCATCCATCGTTCATCGACATCTACCGACCACCACCAAAGCCGCCACGGGATTTTATCCCGCAGGCGAGCTGGTCATGGTGCGTTGAACCCCCGCAATAAATCCATCGCGATTTTAAGCACTTCCATTGCCTCTTCTGCGCTATCGGCTTCGACGTAGCATCGCATCTCCGGCGCATTCCCGGACGGTCTGAAATGGACAACACGGCCGTTGTCCAGCGTCACACGGAGCCCGTCGAGTTCGTTGATCTCGGAAAGCCTGCCCAAGGGGGCAACGAAGTTTTCTAAGTTGCCGCGGTTGGAACGCAGCCCCGTCATCAGAGTGGCGCTTCTCTCGGATGCAAAATCCTCGAGCCGGTCGGCTGCCGTTGATGGCAAAGCGAGGCCCAGCTTCAGCGCCGACAGCGACTGATGCGCCGAAGCGGCCGAGCCAAGCACTGCCAGGATAGGAAGGAAGCAATCACGCGTTGGCAATGGTTCCAGCGAACCGGTCGCCACTTTGAACGATGATGCGGTCAAGGTTCCGCCATTAGCTTCGAAACCGACTACTCCTTTGCCTCCGGCCATCGCCTCCTTCATTCCGGCGATGACAAAGGGAGAGCCTACCTTCGTGCGAATGACCCGCATTCCAAAGGTCTCGATGCCCGAATTGGACGTGACCGGAGTGACGATTGCTTCGGCACCGAGAAAGCGCGCCGCGATAAGACCGCAAATGTCGCCGTTGATCGGCACGCCAGTCTGGTCGGTAATTAGTGGACGGTCGCCGTCCCCGTCTGCCGAGACAATAGCGTCAAGGCTGAATTCACTCGCCCATTTCTGAAGCACCGCGACCGTTTGCGGCGAGACGGCTTCCGTATCGACCGGAATGAAAACGTCTGACCGGCCGAGCTCGATTACCTCGGCTCCGTAATGCCGCAATATGGCGCCCATCATGTCGCGGGCGACGGTCGAGTGCTGGTAGACGCCGACGCGCATTGCGGACAAGCACTTTTCCGGCAATAGTGTCCTGTAGCGCTCCATAAACAGCGCCGAGGCCTCTGCTGCCATCTCGGTTCCTGGTGCCGGGGCAGCAGAGGCCGGAATTTCCAGATCGTCTAATTCCTGTGCAATCGCCGAAATTTCCTGCTCGTGGGCTTTATCGATTTCACCGTCCGGGAGGTAAAACTTGATGCCGTTGCGATCGGCAGGAATGTGCGAGCCAGTGATCATCATCGAGGCCGCAGCGGTGCGGATTCCATAGAAAGCCAGCGCCGGGGTTGGCAGGTGGCCACAATCCACCGCTTCCAGGCCATATTCGCGAAGCGCCAGTTTGACATTGGCGGCAATCGCGGGGCTCGAATCGCGGAAATCGTAACCGACCAGCACGCGATCGCCAGATTGGGCGATCCTGTTTCGCAGCAGAAAAGTTGCAAACGCTGCGGCGTAGGTAAATGAAGGCTTTCCACTGAGGTCACTGGCTAGGCCGCGTAATCCACTCGTACCGAATTTGAGACTCAAGTTAATCTCCTGAAATAGTGAAAAATATCTCAGTCTCTTTGCGAGACGTTGTAGAGAACGCTAATGCGCCCCCCCAGATTTGAAGAAAACAAGGCGCCGTCAAAGAACTTCTTGTAAATATTTCTATCTTCTGGATAGTAATGGAGATAGGCATCTAGCCAAGCAATGCGGTCCGGCCGGATAAGGCCATTATTGTCTCTCGGCAGTTTGACTTGCGGCTCCCCAGCCAATTTTTCCATCAGCGACGGATCATTTATCGAATCCAGCGCAAAGTGCACCAGTCGCCGAAGACCATTGTCGCATTGCGACAGAGCGTCATAGCCGTTTGCTTGGAGCAGGGACGCCATCATCACCAGCGGTCCCGCGGCATGAAGATGATAGTCACGCGCCTTCTTCTTGCGCATGAGCTCGAGAGGCAGCGCACCGTCGGCGGTGACCTGGCAGACGCCAAGCTTGTAGCTTTCGAAGCCGAAATCGAGGAAATCCTTCCGGCCGATTGCGACCCCGACGGCCGTGACCGCAAACCCGCCCCAGTACCGGTGGTTCTGCTTGTTCGAGTTTCGGTCTCCCGATTCGGTATAGACGGGGATGGTTCGTTCGGCGAGACCGCCCAGCCATTTCTCGATCGCACTAGTGTCGTACGAAAGTAGGGTTGCCGCCGGACGCACTTGGGCATACGCCAGGGCCGCACCTGCCACGATGCGGGTCGCGCTCAGATAGCTTTGACGCGTCTTGAGGTCCGACAGCGCACCGGCGCGAGCCCAGCTGTCCAACGCCTGCAGGGTGCAGCTCGCTGCGTCCAGCCGGTTGCCGTCGGTTTCAGTGTAGTTGCTTGCATACTTGGTTACGAAGGCAGCGAACTCACGCGTCTGGGCAATTGCCTTGTCGTATCGATCCTTATTCTCCGGGTCGACTGTCGAACGGCTCTCATCGTCGTCTTCGTAAATGCTTGTGAGGTTAAGCGAGATCACCGGCGTCGGCAGCTTCGCGGAGCAATCCCGATTGCCGTTGTTCTGCGCGACGTGCCTCGCCAGTTGGAACGGCAGGGTCAAGGACGCGGCTTGGGAGGCCTGACTTCCACCCAATAGCAAAACAGCGCCTGCTGCCAAAAAGCTAAATCTCGAAAGCGCGACAATTGCCATTCACCCAATCCATTTGATTTACATTGATTGCTTTTGTAGTCCGGTCCTCGCGACGGGACCGGACGATCTTTCATTGCGCCGTGGAGAGAGCCTTGAACTTCCCGTCCCAGTAAGCTGCCTTGTCTGCATCCGGTTTCAGTCCGACGACACCGACCTTGTAAGCAACCGAAAGCTCGCGTGCCGCCCTTTGATTGCCGGCTTCTCCCGATTTTCCCAGCCAATCGAAAGCCTTGGCCGTATCCTTCGCCACACCGTTTCCGAAGAAATAGGCCTGGTAGAGCCGATACATGGCATTCGGCTCCCCGGCGTCGGCCGACACCGTCAACCAGCGAATGGCCATGGCATCATCTCGCGTGCCCAATTTACCTTCGAGATTGAGGCGTACGATCTTCAGTAGATACTTGCCCGGCGCGTTCACGTCAGTCCCAAGAAACGTTAGAAGCTCGTTCACTTCGGCGGGGTTCGAAACCATCCGCTCATTGGCGATTTCGCTGATGAGCTTGTTCGCCGCATCCTTGTCGCCCGCGGCATAGAGCTTGAGCAGGTCTGCCTTGGCCTTGTCGACGGATGAATCTGTCCATATCCCCTGCAGATGACCCTCGGCGAGATCGCGCAGCACGGAAATGCGTCCGAGCGCGTAGGAGCGCAGGAAGAAACCCTCCGCCTTCGCACGACTCTCGACGCCGTCGATACCATCGCGGAACGCGGCGCCGACGGTGTACAAGTCGTCGGCATCCTGGTCGGATAGGCTTTCGGCCAGCGACAGCCAATAGCGTGCTAAAGTTTTGGCTTGTGGGTCCGGCAACGTCGAATAGACGCGGGCGATGTTGACCATCGCGTCGACGGTACAGGCCTCGCCGGCCGCCGTCATTTTCGCCAGTTGCTGCAACGCTTGCGGATCGCCCGGATCAATGAGCGAGATCTTCGCCTTAAAGTCGCCTGCCTCTGCCGCCTTCTTTAACCAGGTTCGCCCGGTTTCACTGTTCTGCGACAGATCGGACAGCAGGATCTTGCCGTATTCACGCATGCCGCGCGGATCGCCTAACTGAGCGAGTTTCTTGTAGGTATCGCCTAGGGCTGCCGGCGTCGCCTGGCCGGCCCGCTGCAGGAGCTGGGCCCTAAGCATCAGTGCGTCGCGGTCGTCCGCCTGGATCATCGAGTCGAGGGCGGCGATCTGGGAGAGCTTGTCAGCAAGCTTGGATGCGACGTCGAAGCGGTTGCTGATAATCGACAACTGCGCCAGGCGCCGCTGCTCGTTGTCTTTCAACGACGCGACGAACCGTAGCAGGCGCTCGGCCGCCTCAGGGTTTTGCTCAAAGCTGTCCGTACCGGCCTCCCAGCGGGCGACCACGTAGCCTATCGCTTCCGGGCTGCCCTTGAAGGCGGCCTGTTGGAGGTAGACACGTCCCTTGGCACGGTCTGCCTCGTCTGCCTTCGTCAACATATTCAGGCCGCTGACGTAGATCGAATATACTGACCCGAAGATCGCAGCCTTGTGGCGCCAGTCGTTGGCCAGTTCCACCGAGATCGGTGCACCTTGCCCACATGCGAACATGCCAGCTAGCTTTGCCGCACCATCGGAATTGCCGGCGGTGGCAGCTTCGCTGAAGGACTGCATGGCTTTGCTCAGGTAGGAGGGATCCTTCCTGCCCATCTCAAGATAGATCTTGCCGATCTCGTCACTGGCATCGGCCGAGCCGGCGTCCGCCGCCGCCTGCAGGATCCGAAGGGCCTCGTTCACGTCTTCTTTCGAGGCGCCGCTGCTGGCCAGAAACTCGCCGTATTGTACCGGAACTTCTTCGGAATGATCCTGCGCCTGCATCACACGCTGGAAATATTCCTTCGCCTTGGCATCATCACGCCCGGCGCCGAATTCACCCGCATAGATGCGCGCCAGCCACTCGTCGGCGGGGTGCAGTCCTGCATCGGAGGCGCCGCTCAGGTATTTGATGGCCAGTTTGGAATCTTGAGGCACCGAAATGCCGGTCGCATAGGCCTTGCCCAGGCTGAACTGCGCGGAAGACATGCCGCCATCCGCCGCTTGCTTGAGGTAGGTCATCGACTTCTGGATATCGATCTGGTCCACTTGGTTTGAACGATAGAGTTCGGCCAAGTTCTGTGCCGTCCTCGGATCCCCGGTCCTGGCAAAAGCTTCGAGCCACTTCAGAGCGGTCTCGACCTCTTTGCTGACCAAGCTCCCGCGCAGATAAAGGAAACCGATCCGATTGAGGGCGGAGCAGTCACCCTCCTTAATTTGTCCAATCAGGCCGAGAAGGGCATTCGTCACCGCGCCCTTCTTCTGCTCCTCGGTAGCCTGCGGGTCGAGCGTGACGATGCGGGCGTATTCGATCATCCCCTGTGGATCGGCGGCCAATGCCGATTTCTCCAGGTAAAAGCGCGACTTCGTCAGGTCGCGCATCTCGCTCGGGCCGTCGTCGCCATAGAGTTGGCCGAGCGCGAAAGCCGCGCGGATGCTGCCTGCGCCATAGGCATCGAGCAGGTAGGACTCCGCCTCCCGCAGTTCATCGATCGTCGAGCTGTTTTCCATCAGCACGCGCGCGAGGGGAATTAGGAAAATGTCGTCCTGGGCCGGGTACTTCTTTAGGCCCGCTCGCAGCATTTCCTCCGCCACCGCGGGGGCTTTCTGCACCCGCTCGCTTCCGCGGCTATATTCGACCGCCAGAGCGACGATGTCCCGAGCTGGCAGCTTGATTTCGCCGATCGCACTCTTTGTCCAATCACGATCGAGCTTCGGCCGCGGGGCCTGATCGGTCGGGGGCTTGCACACGGCCTTGTAGTCGAGATTGGGGGGATCGAGCAGAATGGAGGGGTTATCAGCTCGGACCGGAGCGACAAATGCAACCGACGCGGCCAGAGCCGATGCGGCAGCTATAATTGACCGATTGAAATGAACTTTGCGCAATTTACTCGTCCCCCTGTCGTGTTTTTCAGAATTACCGTTCAATGCCCGTCGCGGCCACGAAGCCCGCGGGACCGTTCGCCGTGTCGATCACAACCACGTTCTGACGACCCTTGGCAGTCAGAGAAATCTTCTCAACCTCAGCTATCTTCGAACCTCCCTCGGAAACCTCCAGGCCAATATCGATCACCGGCAATTCCTTCGTGGCCATCGCCGCGGGCGACAAATCTTTGAACAGGACTTTGGTATCACCATTCAACCGGAGCGACAGATCGGCGGGGTTCATCGAGAAATTGTAAAAGCTCAATGCCGACTTCGATGGGTTTTCGACGCCTTTGTCTGCAATGACTACTATGCCATTCTGCCCAGCGGCATCGGCACCCACAGCGATGGTATAGTACTTTCCGGGCTCCAGATTGGCCTCGGCAGACGTAGAACCATCAGAGACCTTGTAGGATCCATTGCCAATCATTCGGTAGTTCGAAAGAACAGCGGCATCCACCTCGAATTTCTGACCGGAAAAATCGAGATTGACCCCGCTCTTCAGCTTCACATTGAGGAAGCGGACGAGGCTCTTGTCCGCCGGGATCGGCGCATCATAGAGGCCGGCATCATTTGCCAGAACCAATGTCGGAAAGGTGCCGAAGGCGGCCCATAGGCCGAATGCGACATTGATCGTTCGAGTTTTACTGCTCATCATCTCACCTTATTCTTCAATTCGATTTTGCAACGGGCTGGAATATGGCGTCCGGATAGCGGCAGAGTTTCACTAACCCTGCCGATCTCGCCCCACCTTCCATCTTCAGGCTGACGTGGAGCGGCCCGGCCCCCCTGCCGGCCGGCAGTGCCTGGTAAAGTTGGGACAGTCCGCTGACGCGTGGCGGATTGTTGAACGACACAGTCTTCACGGAACCTTCGCGGTAGCTGTAGGTCAGCTGAAAACCAGTCAGAGCCCGGTTGGCGAACTCGTATCGGAGATAGTATTCGTCTGGCTTACCGGTGAGCGGTGGCAGGTCGAGTTCGATCGCCTCGTCTTCGCCAAAGCTTTTGTTGGCAACCATCAGCCTGTCGCTACAATCACCGACTATGGCAGGGACGACTGACGAGTTCATGACTGCCGTCTGCTTACGCAGGTCGCCGAAATCTGGGAATTCCCAGACGAGGTACTTGGGCTTCTTCGTGATGCCATTGGCATTCTGCGCCCAGGCATAGATAGATTGATCGACACTACCGCCAGACACCGCGAAACCGCCGACGTTCTGCTTCAAGTATTCGCGCAGGAAACCGTTGAAATTGTAAACCGAGATCTCGTCGGTGTAAGAACTGCCGACGACATGAACGGGTTCCCCGGCCCCACCCGCATCATCCTCTCCGAGCAGTTCATTGAGCGAGCCAACCTTTTGCTTGGTCTCGTAAATTCTAACCTCTTCGGAAGGAATCTTGGACTGACAAAGCTCGTTTAGCACGCCGTTGAATTTTGCCTTGTGCAGTCGCGGCTCGGGCTCCATGCTGGTCTCGAACTCGACTTCATGTTCGACGTCGCCCTGCAAGCTGCGGATGTGTGCGGCGACTGCCTGGGCGATGAGCCGAGCGCCCTCGGGCGTCCAGTGGATGTCCCGCTTGAAATAATAGTTGGCTTTGTCGAATGACGGATTTGCTTTGAGGATGTCATCGACGTTGATCGCATCGATTCCAACTTGGCGTGCCGATGCGATTACGTCGTCAAACTGCTGCGCTGCGAAATCAGGATCGTAAAGGAAGTCAGCGAGCATTCCCTCGTTCGGCACGAAATCACGTCCCGCGATCGCACGTGGAAGCATCGGCAACACGACTAAGTGGATCCCCCGATAGTTCAACGCCCCATTCACACGGGAGACAAAATTCAGGCTCTCCTGCGGCAGTTCAAACAAGGTCTGATAATCGCTCGGCCGGAAAAACCACCCGTCGTTGGCCTGATACATCTTGGTGCCAAAGGTGGAATACAGCGATTTTTCTTCGAGGCCGTCACATTTGAACATGACCTGCCCGGTGCCAGCATGGCCGATCGACGGCGTCAGCCACGACAGCGAGGAACATACTAGAGCAATTGCTGCAAATGAAATCGCTCGGAATGAGGGCTTGCGGTAGATGTGCGCTTGCTTCATTTCGCCACTCCTGCGCGCGCTTCCCTGATGTAGGAGTTTTTCAGGCGCCGCGCGAACTGGCTGCCTAATCGCTCTGCATGGTCGAGGAGTGCGAAGATTTCCTGCTTGTTGGCCTCCTTGTCGCGGTCGTAGAGCAACACGGCCTTACGCAGAACCATGTCCGGCACTTCCGCCGCAACGAGCGCGTTCATCCAATGTTCGGCCTCGGGGTTGTGGTTCGTCGGACTCTTGATGAAGTTGTAGTAGTAAAGCTGAATCATCGCGTCGGTGTTGCCGAGCGCGGCAGCTTTCTCGAGCCATGCAACACCCTTGGCCTCGTCCTGCGCAGCACCCGCGCCGGCGAGATAGCTCCGTCCCAGTTCCGTCATTGCGGTAACGGAACCGTTGAGCGCGGCCTTGATATAATAGGCGAATGCTCGCGATTCATAGACGCGCGTGCTCGGGCCCTTTGAATAGCTGCGTGCTAAAGCCAGGGAGCTGCGGTTCGAGCCAACGAAGGCCAGGTCGCGATAGAGAGCCTCAGCCCGCTCGCGATCCATCGCTACATCCTGGCCGAAGTAGTAGTTCGTCGCGATGCTGTTCAGGGCCTCTTCGTTGCCCAGTTCCGCTGCCTGCTTAGTCAGCGCGTCGGCCTTGGCGTAATCCTTAGGCCGATACTTGCCAACAAGGTACTGCTTGGCGAGGAACATGCGCAGATTGCCGTTGCTCGGCAGATGAGGCAGCACCTCTTCGACCTTGTCGATCAAATGGCTGAAGCTTTCCTCGCCGACCGCCTTGGCATTGACGTTGATCGCGACGCGGGTCAGAGGCCCGCCCTGTCCACGCTCGGCCAGGAAGCTGCACCAGTCGACCACTTTCAGGAAGTTAAGCGCCTCGCTCGACGGCCACTTTTGCCGCAGCTTAAACGCTGCGGTGATCGCGTTGACGTCGCGCTTGTCTGCCAACTCCGCCAAACGCTCCAGCACCGGCTCGACGAATTCCGGCGAGAGCCCGTCCTCCTGCATCAGCTGCTGGATGAAGCCGAGCAGGGTTGCGCCGTCGCCGTTAAAAGAAAGGATAATGTCCCTCATCTGCCGGTGTGCTTCTGACGCAACCAGCCTGCCGTCCGCCAAGCTGACCTGGGCGAACAGGAAGCGTCCCGCCGGCACTTCGAGCACTTCTGGCGTATCCAGCAACTGCAACGCCTTGGAGAACTGTTTCAGCGCGACGTCGATCTTTGCCAGCTGAATATTGCTTTCGGGCGTAAGAATACGCGGGTCAAAATTCGCATAGACATCGGCGATCCGCTTCAGCTTATCGGCATTGTTGGTTGCCAACGCCAAGTCGGCTGCATCCGGACCGGCGCCAAAATAGCCGAGCGACAGCGCGTTGAGCAGCATCGCGAAACCAGCTTCCGGATCGGCCTCAAACTGCGGCGCGCCCTTTACTAGAAGTACACCGTACTCTTTCATCGCCCACGGATCCTGCTGTTCCGCAAGCGCGCGAATCTCCTCGTAGTAACGAGCGTAATTCAACGTGACTTCGAGATCCCGCCGGGCGAGTTTGGCAACTTGCTCGCGCAGTTTCAGCTGCATCTCCGGCGAATCCGGGTATTGCTGTTTCAGACCCTCATAGATGGAGCGGGCTTTTGCGGGCTCCTCCCCTACCAGACGCCCCTCGCGATAGATGTCGCCGAGGATGAAGCCGGCTGATAGATCCCCTATTTCGTAGGCGTTAGACAGTTCAGCGACAAGCCGCTCTGGTGGGATCGGCATGTCGGCGGTGCTTGCATAATAACCGGCCTTCTCGGCGCTGACGATGATGCGCGCCAGGCGGCCAATGATCGAAGACTTTCCACCCTTCCAGACGTCCATGTAGATCGGCAAGGCATATTTCGCGATAAGGCTGTCAGAGAGATTCATGCGGGCGAAGCGGTCGGCCACCACCACCCGGTCCTGGCCGGCCTCGGCCGCTCCGGCCAGCATCCGGTCCATCGCAGCGGTCGCGCGGGCTGGATCCTTGTCGACATAGATGCCTTGGTAGTAGAGCTTGGCGATCACATAGTTGGCGCGGTAACTGCCGGCCTCCTCGAGCATCGAGACGGCCCATTTGGAGTCCGTTTCGTCGAAGCCGTAGATTTTCTCATCGACCAAATCGAGGGCGATCAGTTCGGCGGCTCGGCTCGAACCGCCGTTGACGAGCTTCCACAGGAAACGCCGCACTTCGTCCTTGCCGAGGATCGAGATAAGCGCCTTGCGGTTCTTCTCGATCTCGCCGACAGCACTTTCGCTGCCGCCACCGGAGGCCAGCTCGAACAGCGCCTTCAGGGCTTCCGGGTGCTTTTGCGCGTCGAAGGAAGAAGCATAGCGGCCGCTGAGCCGAACGACCGCGCTGTCGCCGTCGAGAGCCGACAGATTGGCCATCAGCAACATCTGGCTGCGCAGCATGTCGGCTTCCGAGGAGTTCTCGCGGTTCAGCGCGATCAGCAGTTCAAAGGCCGCGTCAAGCGAACCTTTGGCCATCTTGTCGCGCAACGCAGCTTCGGTGTCCGCAGTGGGCTGCTGCACTGGCATTTCGGCAGGCGGCTCTGACTGCGCAGTACCTCCGGCTGCGTCCATGCGCAAAGCCACCGCCTCGCTCTCGTTTTCCGTTCCACCCTTGCGCAAGAGCAGGTCCGCCAGTTCGGCCACTACCTTGGCATGGATCCCGGCATCATCGGTGGTCAGCAGGCTGCGATAGACGGCGATTGCGGCGTCGATGTCGGAGACCCGTAGCGGATTGTGATCGCTGGCGATCTTGCCCCGTGCCAGCAGCCGCCCATAAGCCAGCAGCGTGACGGCATCTTTCGACGTCCTGTAACCGGCAAGCGTCTTCTGCTCGGCTTGGTATGATTTCCTCGCTTCAGTCGTCAGTTGGCGCGGCATCTCCGATGCCGAGGCCGGCGTAACTGCAAGGATTGCGGCTGAAGAGGCCAGCACAGTGAGCAGTGTGGCCAACAGACGTGATTTTCCAATCCTATGACTCATCATCTTTTACTCCCCCTGTTGCATGTTAAACGCAGCCGACTGCGGCGAGCCTTCGGCCTCGACGCAATAGCTGGGGGAAGCCTCGCCAGCCTGGAATTCCGGCTGGAGGGACTGGGGGATGATGATGCCATTCTCAGCCAGCGCACACTGCTTCTTCACCGGGATGCGCGGCACGCAGACCGAACGCGCGAGCACGCCGGTCTTCATGTTGCTGGAAACGACGTCGAGTGCGAGCTGCTTCAGATCGCCCGACACATAGCGGGGCAACTGATCGACGAACCTGTTGCCGTAGAACATGGCCTCGGATGCGCCGCGGGTCATCAGGCCTACTCGGTTGTGTTCAATGAGATTGTCGAGCGCCGCCACCGTTGCCACCGGATAATAGGGGTCCTCGGCAAAGTCACGGAATTCACTCTGCTCGGACATCTGAAGGTTATCGATATAGGCTTCGATGCCGGCAGCCTTGTTCTGGCGAATCTGGTTACCCTCGACATGGACATCCCATGAATTACGCACCTTCACGCCCGAGCGACCGTTGCTATAGAACATGTTGCTGTCAACGAGGGCACAGGGACTTTCCATTGCGGAGAAGCCGTCACCTTCGTTGCGGCTCGCATCGTTTGCATAAACGATCGTGCCATAGCTCTGACGGTCGAGCATGATGCCGGAACCGTGGTTCTCGAAGGAAAGGTTGCCAAGGATGAAACTGTCGTCGACCTCTCGCGAGATAATGATCCCGTGCTTCTTCTGGGTCCCATAGGCAGTATTGTAGGCCATCATCAGGTTCTTAGAACGGTCGTGCGGATCGAGACCATAAATCAAGCCGTTGACGAGCTCGTTGCCGACAAAGACGATGTCCTTGGCCTCGAACGCGTAGAAGCCGTAGTAGAGGTTCTCGAACGAATTATTGATGAAGTACCCAGTGGGCGCAGCCGCCTGGACCTTGCGCGCTACGGTGTCCGTCGATCCCGAAGACAGCGACATGCCGTAGGTACGGCCCCCGGCATAACCAAGCGCGACGAAGCGTGAATCGGCGGCGAAGGTCTCGCTACCGCTCCAGCTGAGAATGAACGGACGGAAGAAGATGCCCTTCTCGTGATCGTACACGTAGCTCGGCTGGCCGGTGGTGACGTCCACCGAGGAAACGGACACGCCGTCGAAAAAGATCTTGCCGCTGTTAACGATGAAAGCCCCGGCCTTCGTGTTCAGCTTCAGGGACTTGATTTCCAGATTGCTAACGATCAGCGAGGCACCGTCGTTGATCGCAAGTGGTACGTTCAGCGTGACCGCATCGCCATCAAGCGTGATCGCATCAGGATCAGTTGCCCGCACCTGGGCGATGAGTTCGCTGATCGTCACAACGCCGCGGGTGACGAAGATGATGCGGGGGACGGTTGTTTCGGAGTTGAGATAGAGATATTCACGCACACCAAGATTGATGATCTCGTCGAAATGCTCGGACGAAAAGCGGATCAGGCGGGTTGCACGCGTCTCACCGCGCTTGGAGATTGCCGCGAGCGCCTCGTTCGCTTCGCGCAACGATGGCACCGGGATCTTGGACCTGACCGCTTCGCTGCCGAGCAGCAGATTTGGCATGAACGGGCGACCGGCTGTTGGAAGCGATGCCTCTTTCGGCAGAGACAGGGACATGCGGCCGTCGCTAATCGTTGACATCCTGCCGAAGTTGATCGCATCGGGCGCGGACTTTGCTGGGGCCGTAGCACTGTTTAGCCAGCCCTTATCATCCAGCACACTGGCACGCGCCTCGGCGAGGCGCCGGAATTCACCAATTCGTTGCTTGTAGTCGGAGACAGCCTTCAGCCGCTCCGTCGCCACTCCGACGTTGCCGAATATGGCACTTGCTTCGTCAATGGAGAGCTTGTCGGCATCAGCGGAACCTTCAGGCGGGGCTATAGCTTGACCGTTCGCCGCTAGATAGCGCGCATAGCGGGCCAGGGCCTCACCCCGAAGTTCGTCGGGTCGAGCTACTCTGCCAATGGAGGCCGCAAGAAGTCCCCGATCTTCTCCAGTCGCTGACGGCAGCAGATCGCCGACAGCGGCGGCAAAATCGGCGCCTCGATCCTCACTAGCCTTAAAGCCAGCAAAGCCGGTAACTCCGAGCGCAACAGCCTGCCGCAAATTGGGATCAGTGGCACCGCGCACGAAATTCAGGAGAAGTTCCCGGCGACTGGAATATTGCCAGAGCCGTGCTGACACACTGGATAACAGCGTGATATCGCCGCTACTTGACACGTCCAGCTTGCGCAGAGTGGAAGGATCCGGCAGCTCGCCGTTGATCAGGTCGGCGGCGGCCTTCAGAGCTTGGGTTGCAGCCGAGCCGATTGCGATCTGTCTAGCTCCGATCGGTTGCTCGACAGGAAGAGAGAAGATCATTCGTATATCGCTACGCAGTGCTGTCACCTGTGCGATATTTGCAGTTCCTGGAATCGCTTGGCCGAGCGCTAGGGCAAAGGCTGGATCCCGCACGAACTCAATGTGTCGGAATAGCGATGTCGTTTGTTCATCCGTCAGCCGCAACTCGTTCGCCTTGACCGAAGTAGCGACGGATTCAGCCAATGACTTAACGAAGTTGTCGTAGCCAGCAACGGCGAAACTGTGAACAAGCGCCAGATAGGTGTCAGTGGCCGCGACTGGCGAAAGTGCAAGGTTTACTGCGCGGTCATAAGCTATCAGCGGCCTGTCTTCCCGGATGTCGGCCATGATCGCATCGGAGATGAGTCGGGTGCGCGACTCATCATTCTTTTCCGCTAGCATCAGCAGCTCGAATGCCCTGGTGTCGAGGCTACGTCTTGCTTGTTCACGCAAGCCGGCGGCATCGTTTCCGGGTGTAACACCGTGGGCGAGTTCGACCGCTTCGGCCCATGCCGACAACATAAGACCAGGTGAACCCGCGGCGGCATTGCGAACAGCGTCAACGTCGATCTGCTCGAATGATACCTGAGCGAGTTCGACCTTCTCCGCGCGTGGCGACATTCTCAATAGATCGGTCAACACCCGAAAAACCTTCGGATCGCCCACGGTTCCCGCATTGGCACTGGCAAGTTTCATCAACTCACGCCTGTCGGCAGCAGTATCCAGACCATCGAAATATAGCGGCAGGAAATCCACGTAGATGTCGAGGGCGAGGCCGTTTAGCTTCCACGTCGCTAGCCGCTTGGCGAGATCGAGGCTAAGCTTCGCCGCGTCGATACCAGATATGTAGTCGAGGATCAGCGTATAGCGCACCTTGAACGAATCCGGGTCCGTTACCGAAAACGAATTCTCATGGCTGGCAATCAGGCTCTGCAGCGCGCTGATCCCTGCGTCCCGCGCCGTTAGGCCCTGAGCATTCATTTGTTTGTGAAGTTCAGATGCCGCCGCGGCCAGCCTGCTATGGACGTCTACACCGGCGATTTGCGTGGCATGATCGAGGCTCTCGATGCGGGCCACTTCGCGGAAAATCTCGAAATAGGAGTCGAAACTGCGCAACTTTTCATCGTCATGCAGTGCCTGCCAACGCGCCAGCGCGACGTTCGCTCCGTATTTCAGGCTGTCCTCGGTAATATCACGTTCGGCCGGCGCAAGCTCATCGAGCTGTACGCTCTGCTCGCCAGACGTCAGTTCCTGTGCGTGAACGCCCACCCCTACCGGAACGACGGAAAGAAGCGTTGCCAGTGCAGTCAGGCCAACGAGGCCCCTGATCATGAACGTTGAAAAAAGTGTCGAAGAGATACGCATGTACTCGATCCTCACGACAGCAGCGACGAGATGGTTTTTAACCACCGCGGTAATGTTGCCGAAGGGCTCCATACCGGCCGTTGAAACCTGACCACCACCGGCTCGTCGAAGGGAATATCTACTCCATCCGGGAGCTTAATTTTGATTTCAGCCAGGGTCTTGCCGTCCTCGTCAGTAAAAACTTTAGTACTGTTGACGTAGCTCTGCCGTTCGATCGGAACGGAAAGCGTCTGCCCAGAACGGGGAAAGTCAATCTGCGCCTGCCCCGCCTTCAGAGCGGTCACCGCATCGGTCAGCTTGACGAAGGCAGCGACATAGGGCTTTGCGCCCGTGTCGGACAGGCGCACCACCGGCGTGCCCTTGCGAACGTAATCTTGAAGCGTAGCCGCCTGGGCGCTGATGTCGCCCCCGCTGCTCGCCTCAAGAAACTTCGCATAGTCCCGCGAGGTCCTCACCGCAGCAAACAATTCGCCCTTCTCGACCTTTCCGGCTCCCTTCACGTACACAACCTGGCCGGCCGTGTGGGAATCCAGCTCCTTGCCCGGCACCGCGACATAGGCGATCTGCGAGGTAGCGCCCATGCTCCGCTGGGCGGACAGCTGGAAGATCAATGCGATTAGCACGAGAGCAACAAGACCAAGCACGGCCAAGCTGGCGAGTGGTCCGACGCCCCCCGAGGCATGTTTCGCCTCCGGCGGCCTGTCCGCAAATTGTTCGGCATAAGATGCGTTGCGCCCGGCATACCAGTTCAACACGCTGACCAGCCTCCGATATTGCTCGCGCCCGCCGGTCAGAATCAGATCGATGTTCTCCCCGGACCGCTCCCCCTGAACGGACACCTCACCCTTCCAGGTCAGCTCACCCTTGGACATCGTCACGCGCACGACGTCGCTAAATCCGATCATGTCCTGGACCAACGGTATGATCAGACCACCGGGACTCAGACCGAGGACGGGAACCGTCCGGCCGGAAATCTCCACGGTTATGCTTGCGGGCGCGTTCATCTTGTTCATATCCCTCGCGCTCAGACCGCAACGACCTTCGGCATTTCGATCTCAACCACTTGGGGGAACCAGTCGTCGATTCGCCAATTCAGATCCGGATCCTTGCGGACATAAGTGAATTCCGACGCGCCTAAGAGCGTACGGATTGTCACTACCTGTCCCCTGCTGAAAGAGACCGGGTTACCTGAAACGAAGGGCGCGAAATGTCCGTCGACACCATATTCCGCGCGCTGCTCGCCATGGAGGAACCAGGTCTCACGCTCAGCGCCAGAGATTCGGTATGTGACCGAGCTCCTGCCATCGATTGTCACCGCGCAGATTTGGCTGTCGCAGTAGGTACGGTCGATCTTAACCGACCCCCAGCTTTTTATCGCACTGCGAGTGAAACTGACTTCCGGGGCATCCATCTTCTTTAGCGAGGCGACGATGTCCTTCACCCGCTGGGCATGTGCTTTGGGCAGTACAACGACGGTATCCTCACTATCGATGACCATAATGTCCTCGATATCGCTTAGGACGACACGACGACCGGACTGGGCGTGTACGAGGCAATTGCGCGATCGTGAGACGAAACCTGCACCGCGCACCACATTGCCGTTCTCGTCCTTTGCACTGATCTCCCAGAGCGCGGACAGGGAACCGATGTCGGCCCAGCCAATGTCATCGCACGGTACGACTGCGACATGGCCGCTCTTCTCCAGCACCGCGGTGTCGATCGGAACATCATGCGGGCAACGGGCGAAATCCCCGTCCGCCGGCATCAGCAGCTTATGGCTGCCGAGGTCACGGGTCGTGCCGTGCGCAATCGAGGCCGCCACGGCTTCATAGACGGCCGGAGCGTGTCGTTGTAGTTCCTCGACCAAGGCCGACGCTCGGAACAGGAAAATGCCGGCATTCCACAGATAGCCCATCTCGACGAATTGCTTGGCACTGTCGAGGTCGGGCTTCTCGAGAAAACCACCCGGCTGCTCGACCAATGCGCCAACCTCCTCACCGTTCACGATATGTGGCTTGCCGGGACGGATATAGCCGAAACCCGTTTCCGGTGCGGTCGGCACGATGCCAAAAGTGACTATCTTCGAGTTCATCGCGAGTGGAAGCGCCTTCTTGACTGCCTTCAGGAAGAGCGCCGAATTGTCGATAACATGATCCGCCGGCATGGCCAGCACGAGCGCATCCGCATCAGCCTGACTCGCGGCGACCGCAATCGCCGCAAGTGCCGCGGCCGTACCGCGCTGGAAGGGCTCAAGAACGATTCCGGCCAGTTCCTGCTCCATTTGCTGCGCCTGGGCATTGACCATGTCGACGAAGGCACGGCTGGTCAGCAGCCATGGCGCTGAGAACATCGCATCATTGACCCGTGCAAGCGTGTTTTGAAACAGGCTGCGGTCATCGACTAGTCGTAGGAACTGCTTGGGCATGTTGCTGCGCGACAGTGGCCACAGGCGCGTGCCGCTTCCGCCGATCATGATCGCGGGCGTTATTTTTACAGACTTCGTCGGTATGCTCACTGTCATGCCTCCGGCTTCGTCAGCGCAATGGATCTCAAACGGGGAATTTAGTGCCACGGCGCAGTGTCAAAGGTCGCCAGCACCGGCTGTCCGACCATGGACGCATCGAGGCTGCGACCAGGCTGCACCTGAATTTCAATCTGTGTGGCGGTGTATTCGGTTACCTTGGGGATAGAGGCTATGTCGACATTCTTCGCCTCGACCCCATCAAGATAGCTTAGTGAGATCTGCGGCTTGTCGGAGATGTTGGCGAGACGGCGGAAAGGCACGCGAACGGAGACGTAAAGTGTCGCATCCTGGCGGACGAGCGAGAGCATCCGTCCGCCCGCGCGGCCATAGGTAGAGCCGGGATGATCGACCGAGAGGACGTAACAATCGCAGGGAGAAAGTACATCGACGGTCGATGCGCCGCCGGCAGTCGGCGCATCGAGAGAGATCGTCGCGAGACGGTCTCCCTGCTTCACCCTCTGCGGTAGGTCGGCAAACTCCACGAGGCCATCGCGCGCCTGGTAGACGGCTACCGTCTCCGCGGCAATGCTCGCAGACACAGCCTCGAACGTGAACAGCCTCTTGTAGACGATGTTGAACAGGAAGAAGAACGCGGCCAATCCGATGACGAGAAATATCAACAGCCCGAACACGCGGCCCGCAAGACCGTTGCCGATCGACGACGTCACGCCGACAACCGCGGCCTTAGCATTTTCCATTTCTGCCATCTGATTTCCCAATACGAAAATTTTTGAACCGCTTTGAACGACCCTACCGGCGAGATAGAGGTCGGCGAAATGCGCCAAGGGCGCCGTCTTCTCCGCAGGATCGAGGATTTCTAGTCCGGCGCGCGCCTCATCTGACTTCACCCAGACCACACGTGTATCGAGGCTTAACTCGAGGCAGGAGCTCTCCGTTTCGAGGAGCAGGGTCACGGCGACTTGGTCGCCTGGTGCCTGCATCAGCGCGACGCCGGCGAGGCCGAGACCGGCAACCGACCAGTCGCATACCTCGACGCGCTTTCCGTCGATTTGCGCGACCAGCGGCAATTTGAAGCGCGGGAACTCCCGTTCGCGACGCTTAGGCATGGCAACCGCAGTCATTAGAACATCCTGTCGGTGATTTTCGGCAGACGTTCCGGAGCTTCGTCCGAGAAATAGCTGGCCATATTTGAGAGGAAGACGAGGGCCGACACGAACACCAGCACCGCAACAGTGTTGACCAGACGGGATGACCAAACCTTGAAGGCTGCGTCGAAACGAGAATCCGTCCGCTTGAAAGCAGTCTTCTGTCGCGTCCACTTCTGCCGGTCGAGGCGGAAGAAAATCATCACCTTTACTGCCGAACCAAAGATCTGATTGAAGTAGAGCAGCGGGATATAAACCAGATTGATCGAAGGGCGCACGGTTAGGAACGTCAGCGCCAAGATGTATCTCGATACGATGACCCAGAGGACGTAGAACGCGGCAGTCCACGGCGTGATCATCACGGTCCCGAGAAGGGCGAGCGTAACGCCCGACAGACTGGTCCACATCGACATGCGCTGGTCGAGCACCGACCACCAAGTAAACGCGCCGATTCTCATGGGCCCGAGACTAAGAGCGCGGGCATTTGTGCGCAGCATATTGCCGAACCAGCGTGTCATCAGCACGTAGGCGGAGCCGATGAAGCTGGGACTCGGAGGCTGCTCGATGGTCTCAACCTGAACGTCGGGTACGTAGTACATGTTGTAGCCGTTCTTCAGCAGCCAGAACCAACTTGACTTGTCGTCGCCGGTGAGCATGCGGATGCGGCCCAAGCGCCAATGATCGATGTAGTCGTTCTGCACGTGGTCAATAAAGTCCGGATTGCAGGCAAGGGGCGCGCGGAACATCGACATGCGACCCGTCAGCGTCAGTACGCGCCCTGCAAGGCCATGAGACGACATCAGAATTTGGCGCTGAGCAAAACGCATCGAATACCACTGCTTAAAGATGTCCGCGCCTTCGACCGTGCACACTTCGTCGGTGGTGAGTGCACCCAAATTCGGGTTGACCAGGAACATGCAGGCACAGCGCTCGACGAGGTCGGGAGGTACGATGCTGTCGCCGTCGATTACCGAAACGGTGTCGTCGCCGGCTGGGTTGAGCGCTGCGATTGCACGGAAACCCGCGGCCAGCGCGTCGCGCTTGCCCGTCCCGGCGATACGCACGATCTCCAGCCGGAATGGCAAACTGTCGCCATACATCACCTCGGCAAGCCGACGGATGAGACGTTCGTCACCAAGTTCGACGATTGAGCAGATGATTGTCGCCCCAGCAGGCGCATTGGCCGCGGCGACGAAGGCGCCGCGATAGACCTTCGTGGTGGTCGGGGCATCAATCCTGAAACTCGTGATCAGGAAGTAAGCATGCCCCAGCCCCCGCGACGCCGCCGCCGCTTCGGCCGCTCTCCGCATCGCCGGGAACCGGACCAGTCTGAACCAGACGCTGCGCACCAGGTGAAGCAATCCCCAAGACCATCGCCACAGCCCGATAACCCCAACAATAAGCGCAGCATCGCGAGCCTTCTCATCGAAGGCCTGCTGCGGCAGCAGGGCTGCGCACAAAGCGAGCAGCAACACGAAGACAATGTGCTTGAGGACGCTCGACATCGGAGCCTACCAGACGAGTCCTTCGTAATGGACGCCGGACGGCACTTCCGTCGGGATACGGACGAGGTCAATGACCTTGACGCCTTCGCGCGCCATCTTCAGTGCGTCCTTGGTCCCCTGCCCGTTGATGCCGACGACGATGGCTTCGCTCTGAGATACCACTTCCTCGGGCGTCGATCGCATGAATCCCGCCAGATGCGAAATGAAGTTGCGGCCGCCATGATCGCCGGTCGAGACGTTGGAGTCATAGATCGACAACTCGAAACCCTTCCCGATCAGGCGCTCGGCAAGCATCACCAGCGGGCTTTCACGGAGGTCGTCCGTGTCAGACTTAAAGGTCAGTCCAAGCAGGCCAACCTTCTTAGCGCCGGAGCGGTTGACGAGGCGGAAAGCGCGCTCGAGCTGGTACTGGTTCGCCTCGACTGTCGCGTCGAGGACCGGGGTCGATACGTTCTGCATCTTGCCGAAATGACGCAAAGCTCGCAGATCCTTTGGCAGGCAGGAGCCGCCATAGGCGAAGCCTGGCTTCATGTAAGCTCGAGAAATGTTAAGCCGCGTATCGGCGCAGACGACATCCATCACCAGATGGCTATCGATCCCGACTGACTTGCAGAGGTTGCCGATCTCGTTAGCAAAGGAGATCTTCACCGCATGCCAGCAATTGTTGGTATACTTGACGATTTCCGCGCTGCGGATGGGGATTACATGCGGCTTAACGTCGACGGAGCCGCAAAGGTCGTGCAGTGCCTGGACGGTCCTTTCATCGCCTTCATACTGGCCAAAAACGATGGCGCCCGGGCTGTAATAGTCCGCGATAGCCGTGCCTTCACGCAAAAACTCAGGATAGTAGGCCAAACCGAAGTCGACGCCGGCCTTCTTGCCCGATGAACCTTCGAGCGCGGGAATGACGACGGCCTCGACTGTGCCTGGCAGGATCGTCGAGCGCACTACGACCATGTGATATGCACTCTTTTCGCGCAGCGCCTCGCCGATCTGCTCGGAAACCAGCTTGACGTAGCTAGTGTCCAGCGAGCCGTCCTCGCGGCTCGGCGTACCCGGACAGCAAAAGGAGATATCGGTTTCGTTAATCGCAGCGACATAGTCGGTGGTCGCGGTCAACAGACCTTTCGCTACGCCCTCTTGTATGAGATCTGCAAGGCCGGGTTCGAAGATTGGGGATGTACCCTGCGAGATACATTGAACCTTATACTGGTCGGGGTCTACCGCGACGACCTTAAATCCGTCTTTCGTAAGGCAACCAGCCGAAACGGCGCCGACGTAACCCGCACCAAAAATACTTACTCGCAAATTCGTTTTGCTCACGGCAATACCCCTTCTCCGTGCAAGAAATAAAACAAGAGGCAATTAAATAAGTAAAGTTATACTGACACTTGCCATATCAATCGCCTTTTCGTTTTTTGCAATACAGCATTTTGTGGTAGCGTCAATGCACACGAAGAATATTTCCGCATCCTATCCGCGATTATATCGGCCCAAAAAATAGGCCGCCGATAGATCAGAAAGCCCTTTAATAAACTCAGATCGTACCGAATCCCGTTTTTAGCCCCTGAATTTGAGTTTTTGAGACATTAAAAGCTCCATTTTTAATAATTTGGTTGCCAATTTTATGTGCAGCCGTGATTAACCTTAATTGTATTCCCGTCTCTATTTCTGTGGAGAACGTCTCTGTTTGCCGCCCCCCCCGAAAGGCAAAATAGTGTCGATAGCTCCAGGTAGACAGACACCGGGGCCTTCAGATCGTGTTGTCTCACTTCTAGAACTCCGGATATTTGCTTGAAGATCGATCTCAAGAATTGTTAACGTTAAACGTAAGTTAAAAAGAACGTTTTATTTTTACTAAAACCGTTTATACATTTGTAATTTGCAGGAAATCGTTGGTATATATAAAACTTTAGGTATTCTCTGAGTTCATTATTTCCGTCTCATTCGTATCGTCTCCTGAAATATGGAGCTGAACATGAGAGAATCCTTCCTGAGAGCCGGCACTGCAATCCTGATGATGTATTACGCCACCGGGTCGAACGCGCAGGAAATAGCAGGCGGATCAGGGGAAAGCGCCATTTCTGTTGCTGAACGGGTAACTGGTGCCGTTCCTTACCTCAAGAGCTGGATCTCTACGCCTGCGCAGTTGCCACCAAGCGACGAACGCGGGGCCGCTGAAAATGCGAAGGACTATTCCATTCAGACAAACAGTATTTCAAATGCGCCCCTTCAGAGCGACGCTTTTGGTACGGGCAACAAAAGCGAAGAGATACCTGTATGCCTGCAAATCCCTGCCCCTCCAGCCGCGCTGAAGACGCAATCGAAATATAATGAGGACGACGGCTCCAAATCGTCGATCGATGAAGACAGATCCGCCGAGCGCGAGAAGCTCGTCCAGCCGATCCGCAACTCGATCCGGCTTCTGACGAACATCGCCTATGCCCGTTCCGACAATCCGCAAGTAGCAAGAGCACGAGCAGAATGTGTCCTCGAAAATGTCGATCGCTGGGCCTCTGCGCAGTCATTGACGGAGATGCGATCGTCGGATGCATACCTAAGCCGCGACCGCTGGGTCGCGGAAATCGTCCTCGCAGTTCAGACCGCTGCAAAGGTCGCAAATTTATCCGACATGCGGCGCAGCAGCTACGGTGCTTGGTTCGGAAAGCTTGCACGCGACACCATCGAGGCATACGCCCTTCGACTTGGTCCCAAGTCCAAGACAAACAATCACCGCTATTGGGCGGGGCTTTCTGTTGCTGCTATCGGTTTCCTGGTCGACGAACCCGAGTTCAAGAATTGGGGAAAAACGAGTTTCGAAATCGGCGCATGCCAGGTTGACGAGAAAGGAATACTTCCCGCGGAACTCGCTCGTGGGACCAGGGCGTTGGACTATCACATTTACGCGCTGCGCCCCCTGGCAGCCATCGCAAAAATTGCGGCGGAACATGGGGAGCCCCTGCACTCGAAGTGTTTTGATGGTTTCAAGCGCCTCGCATCGATGACCCACGAGGCGCTCGAAGATCCGGATCAGTTCGAAAAGATCGCCGGGCTACGTCAGGCACCGAGTTCTCAAGAATCGAGTTATTCCGCGGCCCTTAAGCTCGATGCGCTTTTGATATTCTGAGTGGGGCCTTCAATCGTCCTTGAATTCCTCATCTCCGATGATCTGTCCTCCCTGGGCGATGCCGGAGGCGCCGTTGCTGAAATTCGACCCCGTACCATCTCTCGGATTCGGCGCGGCACGAAAACTACGCCGAGCATTGCATCCCAGCAGAGGTTGGCTGGGGATTTCGGGTCGGCGGCGTCTCCGGAGGATGCGCTGTTTTCTCATATGCGCCGACAGCGTTGCCAGATCTATCGCGCGGTCCTTCGCCGGAACGAGACCCTTGACAACCAGACCCTGCTGTCCTGGATAGGCCCCTATGTCTCCTCCTTTGCAACGACTGAAAGCAGTGAGCGAACCGCTTTCCGGACGGCCGAAGAAGAGGCTAGGTAATTTTGCAAGAGATTCACATTTTCCTGGGCCCTAAACAATGGTTCCATTGCCTTCGAATTTCTCATTGGCGGGGGATCTGCCTCCAGCGCTGGCCTGTCAGGGGCCGCTAATCCATCAAAAAAATAGGTAGCGGGCACGTCAAGCGCGCACATGATCCCATAGAGTACTGACGAACTGACGCGGTTCTTACCCTTCTCGTACTTCTGAATCTGCTGGAAGGTTATCCCGAGCCGTGCGGCCAGAATCTTTTGAGACATCCCTTTGGCTTGGCGCGCTAAAAATATGCGCTGCCCCACATGAGCATCAACAGGATGGGCTTCCTTGACTATGATCGTCCGACGCTGCTTTTGCTCAGTTCGTTTTGGGTCCACAGCTTGACTCCGATTGCATGATTGCGACGATACTCCTCTCGACATCAAATCTATCAACAGGGCAAGCCGAAACTCGATGGCGCGGGCAGGAGGATGAACTCGGATCTGTATCTCGTTTCATCAAAGGGCCTCGATGTTGTGCTCCCACATTTGTCTTCCCCCTTCCGGCCGCGATCAGCTGCCGAACCACTTTTCGGATTGGCCAACCATGGCGCGCTCAGGCAGGTGTCGCGGAACGGGCCTTACATTCTTGACCGGCGCCGGACAGACGGTGGCCGCGCCGCTGTCAGCGGCGATCGGCAGGACGTCGGCCGGCGTTCCCTCAATGCCGGTTGGATCTTTCATGACAGTTCCAGGCGGAGCGGGTGATTTCGGACAGATCATATTGCTGCACCCAACCGAGCGCATCGCCCTTTGATGCGGATCGCGCCATGAGCTGAGTAGGGAGTGGTAGTTGCATTCTTTGTCAATGCTACGTGTTGTTTCGTAAGCGATGTGCCGGTCACACCTCGACAAAGAAGCAGTTTTTTGATGGCTTGGAGCGGGGCCGCAATAGCCATGTCATTGTCTTCCGACATTTGCGGTGTTACTCAACCTCGAGTGTTACTTCGGAAGTGGTTATTGGATGAAGGACGAGGTCAACGAAGATAT
>NZ_JARFVE010000021.1:0-37362 GCF_029194105.1 Rhizobium mulingense
ATCGCGGAGACCATCCGCAAGACGGCGCTGGAGCGGCGGGGCGGGCCGCCGAAGGAATAATCAAAGCCTGATGACTGAGGCATTGCCGCGGCCGGTGGAGTTTGCGCCTTGACCGGCTCATAGCGCAGGATAACTGCGCCGGCCGCGGTCGGCGGGGAGCGTCGGCCGGCTCATGATGCTGCTCCCTACGAGATTAATCTTCAGCGCCGTATGCCGGACTTCGTCGAGGCAAAACAGGGCGAAGGAATGATCAAGGCGTTCCCCTCGAGACCGGTTGTTCTCCGATCCGATGAAAGTAGGAACTTTCATGTCGCGGCCGTGTTGTCGTTACGGCGGGGCAGATCTGCCGCGTAACGACACCAAACTATTGGAGCTGACTGATGAGTGATACGGAGCAACCGGACCAACAGACGCCTCCTACCCCGGGGAGCCCAGCTCCCGCCGCGACACCAACCTCAACCGGGCCTATCTCGTCCACACCAGATGAGCCGACGTTAGAAGCCTCGGTAGACGGCGCGCCGTCATTATCAGCCGACAGCCAGACCCTGCAGGAGCGTCCAAAAACAAAAGGCGTGGCCGATATTGTCTTCCTCGTCGACGTTACCGGCAGCATGGCCCCCTGCATCGACGCACTGCGGCGAAATATCGAGGCCTTTATTGACTCCTTAAGCCACGGCGACCCGAACAACGCCGCCCCTGTCAAGGATTGGCGCGGCAAGGTTGTCGGCTACCGTGACATTGAGGCCGCCGAAGCCGAAGGCCTGCCATGGATCGTCGACAATGACTTCGTGCGCGATGCCAGCGCGCTCAAGGCGCAGCTTGGTACGCTACAGGCTAACGGCGGCGGGGACGAGCCGGAGTCGCTTCTCGATGCTCTTTATAAGGTTGCCTCTATGGAGGCTGTGCCGAGGGGTTCGCAGATGGAGGATCCGGCGAAATGGCGCTATAGAAGCGATGCGGCGCGTGTTGTCATCGTCTTCACCGATGCTTCATTCAAGGAGACCATGAGCATTGCCGAGGCAAAGGGCGGCTCGTTGCAGGACGTGGCTAACCTTATTATGGCCAACCGAATTATTCTTAGCCTCTTTGCCCCGAATTTCGAGGGCTACGATAGGCTGAGCCAGATCGACAAGTCGGAATGGGAGGTGGTGGAATACGAAGGGCTGAACCCGCAGGAGGCGCTCCAGAAATTTACCTCCGACCCAGTTAACTTCCGTAACACCTTGAAGCAGCTAGCCGCCAGTGTATCCCGGTCGGCAGCGACCGTAGCGCTTTAGCCCGACTGACCCGAAAGCCATGGCCAAGAAGCTGAAAATCGGCGACCGGATCCGGCAGTATCGCGTCACGAAAGACTTCGGACCTGGAATGATGGCTATTTCCTATGGAGCTCAGACTTCCACCGGTGAGAAGGTTTTTCTCAAGCAATACAAGTCCCCTGCCCCGACGGTTGTCTGGTATGGGGCTTTTATTGCTTATCAGAACGAACTCGGAGCACGCGTCCGGAATGGCCGCGCTGCTCAATTTGCGGTGCGCCAGGTCGATGCATTCGAAGAGATCTGGGGCGGGCCTTGCTACTTTCAGGCATTCGAGTTCGTCGAGAATGGTGCCGACCTGCAGCAAATGCTCGATGAGGAGCGGGAGCAGCATCGTCGCACCAAGCTGGCCGCGACTGGTGATGCCACGGTTTGGGCACGTCACCTCACGTGGTCAAAGGTGTTCATGACCGGTATCGCGGCACTGCACGAATCCAAGGTCGTTCACGCAGATCTCAAGCCGGCGAACGCATATTTGATCACTGACCCGTCGATCAGCTCAGGCTACCAGCTTACGCTGATCGATATGGACTTCTCCCTGTTGGCTGACCGCCGCGCGCCCTGGCACGGGCATCAGGGATATGTTGGCACTGACAACTATCGATCTCCCGAACATATGACGCGCGGCGCTATTCCGGGACTGGCTTCGGATATTTTCACCTGCGGCCTAATGCTTTACGAACTTCTCGCCGGCTATCATCCATACTGGGCCGAGGACCCGGCTGATTATGCAAAGCTTGTGCAGAGCTATGCCGCCAAAGCTCCGGCACTTGCCGGGTTGATGCCGACACCGGCGAGCAATGCCGAGGTCAGTACCGTCCTCCACCGATGCCTGTCTCCAGATCCCGCGGCGAGACCGACGGCTGCGGAAGTTCGGGCTATTTTGAGTGGACGGGGCGCAGGCTCTGCCGTCTCCGAACAAAAAGCTGCTCCATCGACAACAGAAGGCATCGCTCCTCCACCTTCCGCAGAGTTGATCATTTCCGAGAGGATCGAGCTGCTTGGTGCGGACGGACGTTCCCTCCAGATCGGGGTGATGACGGAACTTGGAAAACCCCTGTTGCGGCAGTTCGGGCCGGAAAGCGAGTTCTGGGATAATCGCCAATGTGTCCTGGAACGAAATCCCTCACGGCAATGGGTGGTATCTCCCGTGGCTGGTGCTACCAACGAAACACTCGTGAACGGTATGACCCTGACAGCTCCTCGTCCGCTCAGGCAAGGTGATCGAATTGCGGTCGGCCGCCAGGCCAAAGGCATCGCCAAGATGCCCCTTACGGTGCGGGCGCTCAACAAATGAACTCGGCCGGCGGACGTGAAGTGCCCGAGTCAGATCCTCCCCGCGAGCAGCCGGCGATAGCAGAGGCTCATCCGGTGATGACAGACGTGCCCAAAAATGAACCAGGGGCGCCGGGTCCTTCCAGTCCCCTCGGCGCGCTTGCCGCAGATGTTCCAGCTCTCGGCCCCGAACCGCCACCGGCGGTTGCTGCGGCGTTGGACGGAAAGGCTGCGTCCCGGACGGAGAGCCTGCCGTCTGACCAGGATCTTTCGAAGGCGGCGGCCTTTGCTCCATTGGAAATCTTCGAGGTGAATGACCTTGATTGGAGAGCTATCCTCAACCGGGCCAGCCCGTCTTCCATCCGCTCCGAAATTCGGTCGACGGTGGAAAGGATGGAGGGTCTGCTGGACCGGGCCGACGGGCCAGGCATGTTGTTCGACAAATTCCGCGCCGATCCCACCGACAAAGTCATAAAGATTTCTGACTTCGATGCCGAAATCCCGCTGTGGATCATCGGCGACTTACATGGTGATCTTCTGGCGCTCGAGGCTGCACTTGCGGCAATGCGGCAGCCGGACCTGCAGCCTGGAGAAGGTCCACCTCGGATCCTTTTTCTTGGCGATCTCTTCGATGACGAGGGTTTTAGCCTCGAAATCCTTCTCCGCGTATTTGAACTAATCGTAGAGGCGCCAGACTGCGTGTGCGTCATCGCCGGCAATCACGACGAAGCACTGTCTTACGATGGCGTACGATTTTCCTCGAGCGTGACGCCATCGGACTTTGCCGACTTCCTCAACGCTAACCTGACCCACGAATGGATCGAGCGGGCCGGTAAGCTTGTCGTGCGCCTGTTTACGAACGCTCCGCGCGCACTCTTCTTTCCCGACGGATTGCTTGCCGCCCACGGAGGCTTTCCGCTGGTTGACTTGCATCCCGATCTCGCTGAATCGGGGGAATGGAACAACCCGATGTGCCTGTCTGATTTTGTGTGGACAAGGGCCCATCCAAAAGCCCGCAGGAAGCTGCCAAACCGCTTCTCCCACGGGAGCCAGTTCGGCTACGAGGACTTCGCTGCTTTTTGCTCTTTGAGTGCTGGTCTCGGACGGCCCGTCACACATATGGTACGCGGCCACGATCACGTGGAAGAAAGGTATGCGAGCTTCCCCGCCTATCGGGCTAATCCGCTGCTCACGACCGTCGCACTTTCACGGCGGTTGAGCCGCGAGGCATTCGGGCCCTACGAGCGGGTTCCTACCATGGCGCGATATGTCAAAGGAGCCCTGCCGCGCGTGTATCGGTTGCACATTCCCGCAGAAATGATCCGTGCCTATTATCCTCAGCCGGCCGCCGACAGCATCGACAATCACCCGAGCCAGGAGCCTCAACCATGACAGGCGTCATCTTGCGTTGTCCAAACTGCGGCACCTCCACAGCGACTTCCGGTGAGTGCGAGGCCTGCCACGAGGCACAAGTCCGCTTCTACTGTACGAACCATAAGCCGGGGCATTGGTTAGATGCACCCGCATGTCCGCAATGCGGCGCAAAGTTTGGCGATCCGCTCCGTCCGGCGGCACCGTCGGTCCCCCCTCCCGTTCGCCCACGTCCGCCGGTCCCTTTTCCCAAAGCCGCCCCCCGCGCGGAACCACCACCACCGCTGGATACGAGTCCCGGGCCATGGGGCCGGAAAGAGCGACGGAGGTCTCCCCGCCCTGAGACCGACGGCGCCTCAGCAGGCGACATCCGCACGGCAAAAATGCTGGAGATGCTTAGAGCTCTCTCCCGCGCCGATCGTATCACTCGAAGGTCAACCTATCCTGTTCCGGAAGCGCCATCTGCAAGGGCAGCAGCGGCGGGGTGCCTGATGCGCTTTATGCTCCTAGTGATGTTCCTGTTTATCATCCTGCCGCTGATATTTTCCCTGATTGGCGGCTCTCTACTTGGCGTACTCGACGGCTATTACTTCTGAGGATTTGACCACGCCACGCTCCAAGCGGCTGAGGCCGGATGTCCGCGCCATCCGATCTGTTTCTTTACCTTATACGTGCCGCTCCTGCCGCGGCCGTGCGGATGGATACTGCTGCATACGCGCCGTGGTAGCGGTGCCCGTCAGATTGAGCTCCGTCAGCATGTCGGCTAGGGAATAGATCCCGTCGACGATCGCATTTGATGTATCAAAGAACTCCTTCACCACCCCATCAAGAAAGGACCAGCATAACGGCCTGGGCCGCTCATCATAAACGCATCTAAGCTGAATCTCTGGGAGTCCGAATTGAACTCAAGCTCGAGCTGTCTAGTCAAGCTCCAGAGGCGCTTCTAGGTTCCGACCTGCTGGGAGAGGGAGATCCTCGAAGGCTCGTACAGCAGGCTTCTCACTGGGCGTCCGAAACAGCGGGTGCCGCCAACATACAGACCGCGGCCGCAGCATCATTTAGCACGCGGACGAAGACCCACTCACGATAGACAGGAGGCCGTGGACGAGGTTCTGGAGGCGGCCTTGCTGAGAGCACGGTCGGCGCGGCCTGGGTCGGGGTGGGGGGTCGCCGAGTCAGCGTCTGCGATCCACCGCACCGTGGGGCACCTGCTCGTGATGTGGCGATAACGGTATGGCTGCAAGCCGGGAAGCAGACTTAGCTGATGCTCATGCGGGTCCTGCTGCTGACCGAGGAAGCGACCGATATCTGGATGCGTGCGCCGTGGGACGAGGCCAAGGCGCTAGCCCGTCCGCTGCCCAACGATGCGCTGATCGTAACATCCCGGGAGAGCCTTACGGCTCAACGATGTAACAAAGGTCGGAGACCCGGTCGCGCACCCGAGCCTTTTCTGAGCTTGGACCGGTCAAAACAGCTCGATCCACAACGGCGCTTCTCGAGGGCCGCGACAAATCCGTCCCCAAACTGGCATGGATATGCCGGCAAAGGCTGCTGAGGTCAAAGCGTGATCGAGGGAAACGCCCGCGCTGCGTCGGCAAGTTCTCCTGCCTCATACGGTTTTCGCAAGGCCGTTTCGTGCTGATATCCGTCGATGAGACCATCGCTTCCGTAACCTGTCGCGAACACAAAAGGAATGCCCCGGAACCTGTGCGACCGTGAAGGATTGGGTGCCGGCCAGATTGACGTCAAGCACGGCAAAATCGATCTCACTGGTCCGGGCAAGATGGAGCGCTTCATTGATACGGCTGGCTGAATAGAGCACTCGATGCCCCATTTCCGTCAGCAAATCTTCAAGGTAAAGGATCCTCGACGATCAGAATCCGAATTGCTGTCTGGTTGGCCGCCAAAGTCCTTCACCCATCCCGGCCGACAGGCATGGGTGCATCGATCGTGCAGACGACACCGGTGGGCGGATATTCAACGCGCACCTCGCCGCTGAGTTCCGCCGCCAGCGCCCGCTCGATTAAGCGCGAACCGAAGCCCTTCTGTTTCGGGGGAACGACCGTCGGCCCCGCGTTCTCGGCCCAGTGCAGAATCAGGCGGCGCTCGTCGCCTTCGCCTTCCATCGCCCAAACGATGGAGACATGGCCGTTCTCGGTGGAAAGCGCTCCATACTTCGCAGCATTGGTGCACAATTCGTGCAGCGCCATGGCGAAGGCCAACGCGGCGCTCGGCGCAAGCTGCAGGTCCGGACCTTCGATGTGGAAGCGATTTTCGCCACCCGCATGTGGCTTGACAGTATCGGCGATGATCTCCGCCAGGTTTGCACTTGCCCAGCTTTCGCGAGTCAAAACGTCATGCGCCTTTGCCAGGTTGATCAGTCGCGACGCGAATGCACCGCGCGCTTCCTCCAACGTCGAGGCATGACCGAGCGTCTGGGATGCGATAGACTGGACGATCGCCAGCGTGTTCTTGACGCGATGGTTGAGTTCGCCCATTAGGGTTTTCCGGTGTTCGTCGGCGCGCCGGCGCTCGGTCATGTCGCGCGCGATCTTGGACGCACCGGTGACCTTGCCCCGCGCGTCCTTCAGCGGCGATATGGTCAGCGAAACCCAAACGTGGCTGCCGTCCTTGCGCAGCCGGACCGTATCGTAGTGTTCGATGTGCTCGCCCCGCCGGACGCGATCGAGAATGTCATCCTCCTCATCGTGGCGGTCAGGCGGAATCAAGATCTTGATGGACTTGCCGACGATCTCCTCGGGTGTGTAGACGAATAGTCGTTCAGCGCCCTTGTTCCAACTCCTGACGATGCCGTCGAGGTCCTTGCTGACGATCGCGTCGTCGGACGATTCGACAATCGCGGCAAGGCGCTCGGCAAGCTCTTCGGCCCGCTTGCGCTCGGTTATGTCGACCAGCATGTTGACCGCGCCCATGATCCCGCCTGAGGCGTCGCGCAACGGTGTCGGATAGACGAGCAAAGGCACGAGGACGCCATCCGGCCGCTCGACCACGGCCTCCGCGCCACGTATCGGCCGCCCCTCCTTCAGGGCGACGGCCATCGGGCACTCGTCGTGCCGTAGCGGCGTTCCATCTGGCCACTGGATACGCCATGATCCGCAGAATTCCTCCTTCCCAAGCTCCGGTTCGCGGCCCCAGATCTCGGCGGCGGCGGGGTTGTAGGAGGTGATCAGCCCCTCGGCGTCCGTCGTGTAGATCGCACCCGGCAGCGCTTCGATCAGATCCTTCAGTCGCTGCTCGCTCTGGCGGATCGCGACCTCGCCTTTCCTTCGGTCGGTGATGTCCTGCATCGCCAGCAGGATCAGCTCTTCGCGGTCTCCTTTGCGCGCCAGCTTGCGGGCGTTGAGCACGATGCAATGGCGGCCGATGTCCACAAAGTCATGCTCGACCTCGAAGTCGACGACCGCGCGGTCGTTGGAGAGTATCTCGTCCAGCAACGCTCGCAGACTGGGAATGTCCCACTGGCCGTTGCCAAGTTCATAGACAAGCCTGCCCACGGTTTCCTGTCGCCGCGCCCGGAACTGCTTGTAGAAGGCGTGGTTGGCCGACTGGACCCTCAGGTCGCTGTTCAGGATCAGCAAGGGTTGGCGAATTGTCTCAACGATGGCCTCGGAATAGATGCGCGCTTCTTCGGCCGCATCAGCGGCGCGCTTCCGCTCCGTGATGTCGCTGAACGTGACGACGACGCCGGCGATGTGATTGTCCCGTGTGCGGTAAGGCAACATGCGCCGCAGATACCACCGGCCGGCATCGCTCTGCACCTCGGCATCGATGGTGGTAAGTTTCTTCAGGACTGTCTCGGCGTCCGGCAACAGATTCTCGTCGGAGAACTTCCGCGCGAAATGAGCGATCGGACGGCCGATGTCCGACGACACGAAATCGAAGAGCTCCTTTGTCGTGGGCGCGAACCATTTGATCCGGAACTTGTCATCCAGGAAAAGTGTTGCGGTCTCCGAGCCCGCCAGCAGGTTGTTCAGATCGTTGGTGGCTGCTTCCAGTTCGCCGATCTTATGCTGGAGCTGGTTGTTGACAGTGTTCAGCTCCTCGTTGAACGACTGCAATTCCTCCTTCGAGGTCTCCAGTTCCTCGTTGGTGGACTGAAGTTCCTCGTTCATCGAGGTGGCTTCCTCGTTCGAAGCTTTCAGCTCTTCGTTAGCCGTCTCAAGATGTTCGATGGTGTTGCGCAGTTCGGCGCGGGTCGTCGTCAGCTCTTCCTGAAGGGCACGTTCGCCGGAGGAAGCCTCTCCGACGTCCCCGCGCATGCCCGCTTTGACTTGCTTGGATGCCTTCGGAGCCGGCGCGAAGCTCACGAGGAGGCTGCCGCCTGCCGACGAGGCGGGCAGCGGCATGACCGTAATGGCAACGGAATGGCTGGACTTGCCCTCCTGGATGCGGGCGTTGACGGTCACTTCCTTTTTGTCCTTCGATGCTTCGCGTATTGCCACCCGAAGCTTGAGCGCCAGCCCGTCGCGCGCCATGGTCAGCAAATCTCTGGTGGGCTCGCCGGGGGGCTGTTCAAGGTAGTCCCTGGTCGCGCCGTGGAAATAGAGAACGCGGCCTTTGAGGTCGATCAGCACCGAGGCTGGTGCAAAGCGCTCGAGCAGCGCCCGGCGTGCCATTTCGGCCACCGGGGCGGTCGAGCTAGGCAGCAGGGATAGCGGCTCATCCCCGTTGGTCGTCTCAGCGGACGCCCGAGGCCGTGGATAATTGACAAGATCGTGGCGCGTGGGGCCGACACGGCGATAAATCCGCCATTTCTTCGACACTGTCTCGAACAGGTCCTCGTGTCGCCCGACCGTTTCAGCATTGCCGAGGAACAAATGTCCACCCTGCGTGAGCGAGAAATGGCAAAGGGCGATGATCTTCTGTTGAGCAGCGGGCTCCAGGTAGATCAGGACATTGCGGCATGAGACGATGTCGAGCCGAGAGAACGGCGGGTCGCGCAAAAGGTTCTGCTGCGCGAACACCACCATGTCGCGGAGTTCCTTGGTGACCTGGTAGCACCCGTCCAGCTTCTCGAAGAAGCGCCGAAGGTGTTCAGCTAAAAGACCGGTCATGGCCGCCGCCGGATAGACGCCGTCCCGCGCCTTGCGCAGGTTCGCTTCCTGAGCATCGGTCGCGAACACTTTCAGGTCGAATCGCTTTCCCGCTGCCTCCGCCAGTTCGGTTACCAGCATCGCGATGGAATAGGCTTCCTCGCCTGTCGAGCAGGCTGGAACCCAGACCCGGATGGAAGCGCCGTTCTGGCGCTCGGCGATCAACGGCTTGATCACCTGCGCGGCGAGAACCTGCCAGGCTTCGGCATCGCGGAAGAACCCGGTGACATTGATCATCAGGTCTGCGACCAGCGTCTGGACTTCCTCGGGATTGGTACGCAACTCGTCTATGTATTCGCCGATCGTCCCGATGTTCCTGAGTCCTTGGCGGCGGTAAATCCGGCGGTGCTGGGTGCTCCGCTTGTAACTCCCGAAATCATGCCCCGCGCGGGTGCGCAGAAACTCCAGAACCTGCTCCACCGTTGCTTCGCCGTTTATCGATGGGGGAAGATCGGCTTCCACCGGAGCGGCGACGTAACCGTGGCTGATGTAACGGAGAACCACCTCGGGCATCATCTCCGGAGCAAGGATATGATCTGCCATGTCCGCCGCAATGGCGCTTCTCGGCATGCCGTCGAATTTGGCTGTTTCGGGAGCCTGAACCAGACTCATACCGCCTTCAGCCCTGATCTCCTGCAGCCCCTGCGAGCCGTTGTTTCCTGTGCCGGACAGCACGATAGCGATCGCGCGCTCGTGCTTCGACGACGCAATCGAGGCAAAAAGCACATCGACCGGATGACGCGGACCACGGGACGTGCATGGTCTGGACACACGCAACTTGCCTTCCTGCACCCTTAGTTCGGTGTCGGGAGCGATAACGTAGACATGATCACGCTCGACCGTCATCCCATCCCTGACCTGGGCGACTGGCATTGCCGTGCGGGCGCTCAGAATGTGCGCCATCTCACTCTCGTGTTTAGGATCGAGATGCAGCACGACCACGAAAGCACAGCCGCTGTCAGGGGGCATGGCGTCAAAGAAACGGCCCAAAGCCTCAATGCCGCCCGCCGAAGCACCAATACCGACGATCGGCATTGCCGACTGTGGCATGGCGTCCTTCGTTGCGAGCGAGGTGTGTTCGTTGACGCTCTGCGTCGGCGTGCCAACTTCCGAATTCACGGACTTCTGCTTGGTTCGGACGGATTCCCGTTTGGAACGACCGGATCGCATGGCATTGCCAGATGTTTCGTCGGTCATTACTTCGCCTGCTCACTATCTGCCGGGTGAGACGGCAGACGCGATATGTTCGCACACCGCACATCGCTTCACAATTATATTCGGGCCTCGGCCGCCTAACGCATTGGCCTTGATTTAACTGCAACACTTACGATAGTCCCAGTTGCGGCTTTGGAATCGTTCATTGGTCGATAACTCCGTTGTGGTGACACATAGCAGCTCGATCTAAACCGGTGCATGATCACTTGTATGCTCCCAACCTCTCACGAACTTGTCGACGTTGGCCTGTTTGAGATCGCCGGCAAGCGCGGGGCTTAAGAGGAAATGATCGATGCGCAGTCCGGCGTCGCGGGCACCGTCCAGCCCTGATCACGAAGAGGGGCGCATAGTCATGCAGCCGCCCGAACCGGCTCGCCGAAACTTAGCCGCGCCGTCGCTGCCATCCGGCCAGTTGAATCTCCTTCGATCCGATGCCCGAAAGTGTTTGCCAAAGCGATTGCACGATCAACTTCAACGACGGCTCGATCAATGTCCGACGAGCAGTGGTCGACTTGCGCGCCGCATAGCGCGTGAGTAGGACAAGATTCTCGATGATGGTGGTCGAGGCAATCCGCCACCGCTCGGACGGCGGCCGAGCTGCCGCTCACGGCCCGGCAAAATCCACAAGCTTCTCACCCGCAATGGGGCCAATCGAACCGCATCAACGTTGTTGCCGGGCACCGCGAACTCGGCGCAAGTGGAGCCGCAATTATTCGTCTCCGCTGAGGAAGTGCCCGATGGCGGCAAGTGGCCGAATTCCATCGCAAACAATTTTGGCGATGACAGCATCGGCACCGCGAGAATCGCTCCAGGCACACCCCACATCCAAAACCAGAAGATCAGCGCTATAATTACAAGCACAGGATTGAGTGTGAACCGGCGGGCGAGCAGCACCGGCGTAATGATCTCGCCCTCGGCGACATGGATCACAAAATAAAGCGCTGCCGGCAGAAGGGCCAGCCACAACGTATCGATCACCAGCAGGCCGGCGAGCAGAAAAATTCCGACTCCGAGAAGCGGCCCCATGATCGGGACATAGTTCAGCAGAAACGCCGCGACACCCCATAGAACCGGATCGCCTAACCCTGTCAGCCACATAGCAATGCCCGTAGCTAAGCCAACAGCGCCATTCATGACCGTAATAGTGACCAGATAGGCAGAGATATTTTTCTCGACATCCTGGGACAGCTCGACAACCTGCCGCTTCTCCTTGAAATTGGGCAGTATTTCGACCATCCGTCTTAAGAACGTGCTTCCGGATACGAGCAAAAAGAACAATATGACGATGGTTTCGAAGAAACTGGCTGCAAAGTGGGTCGTTCCAGCGAAAAGCGTCGCGGCGATCGTCGAGCCGGACCCCCCGCTTGTTGCCGATCCTTGCTGCATGAAGCTATCGACCTGATGCAGGAATGTTTGAAGTGCTTTCACCGGTTCATTGAGAAACTTGAGACGCTCCTGCAATCTGGGAATTCCTTCGGGCAGCTTCGCAGCCGACTCTGTCGCTGGGCCAGAGATTGCACCGCCAATGCCGACGATGGCGCCGAAAACAAACAAGATTAGCAATAGGGCCGCAAGGGTTCGCGGGAAATGGAGTTTCTCCAGCAATCGCATGGCCGGCTGAAACAGGAGCTTGAGGACGAGCGCCAGCACAATCGGCAGCACGATCTCAGCCGCCACGTAGGCAATGCATAATGTCGCGAGCGCCACCAATATCGAAAGCAGCACGACCACCGGGTTGGTGGGCAAATCCAGCGATTTGAATTGAACGCCGGGGGCGATTTTGGGCTCTGCCATTTTATCGACGTTCAGTTCGGTTTTGTCGTCGGCCACCTTCCTTTCCTTTGGCCCTGCCAAACTGCTCCGCCGAATTGAGATAGAAGAGCCCGTTTGTGACGGACCCTTCTTGGTGCGTTTAAGACTTGGTGTTTTTGTGACTTTGCTCACCTGCCTTGACGTGCTGCTCGTGGGTGCCGCCCTGAGTGCTCGATGTTTTCGAGCCACTGCTACCCTTGGACGACGAAGCGCTCTTGCCGGTGCCGGACTTGACGCCCGGCTTGCTTTCGCTGGTTCCGCTTGACGATGGCATGTCTTACTCCTCCACTGACGAGACCGGGTTGGTCTCGATAAGAGAACCAGAATGCCGGTAAAGTGTTCCCGCCCGGTCTGACAGTCCTCAACACAAGCTCGTGCGATTCCGATATCCGACGTGCGCCACCGCATTGGCGCTGTGGAGCAACACGAAAGGCGGCGTACTCATCCGTTCAAGCCGGCGAGGCTAAAACGCCGCGAGAATTGTCAGCCGTTCGGCCGGGCCACTACGTTCATTCATCCCCTTCCGGAAGCCTTGGTAGGGCGTCAGCCCCTTTTTCAACACAGAGACGACGTGTGATCCGGAAAGCCGGAGCGATCTTGCCCTTGACGATCTGGCTCGAACAGTGCCGGGACGTCTATTGTCCCTGCATCAAGGGTCAAGTCCTTTTCGACAAGGCGCCGAGGTCGGCACCGTCGCGCCGACTACCGGTTGGCCCGCCAGATATTTCACGCGGTTGCAGAGGAACTTATACCAGCTGCAGAGGTTCTGTCTTCACGGCCGAGTGAACACCGTCCGAGAAGGAGGACATCTCAATGATACACAATGGTTCTCGTCGGGGCGCGGGGTAAGCGCGTCGTCGCTCACTTCTGTCGCACCGACGTGCCCGCGTCCTCTACCCATGCCGGAACTCCAGCGGTGCGACGGTCGTCACAAAGAACTCGGCTGCGCCGATCGCAGGTCAACAGCTTCACCGAGACTCTGGCCAAAAACGGCATCGAAAAGGGTGGCTTCGACGACACGCTCGCCCCCTCACGCTTGGCGGTGGCCGTGAACATGACCGGCATCTGGACCACGACAGAAATCTTTCGAACCCAAGGAGCTAACCATGGCCAAGGAAATCAAAACACTGGACGTCCTCTTTCACAACACTTTGAAGGACGTGTATTTCGCCGAAAACAAGATCGTTGCGACGCTGCCGAAGATGCGCGACGCGGCCAAGAACAGGCAACTCAAGGACGCCTTCGTGAAGCACCTCGCCGAGACCAAGGTGCACGTCACCCGTCTCGAAGATGTCTTCAAGATCATCGGCAAAAAGCCGGAGCAGAAGACCTGTGACGCGATGATGGGCATCGTCAAGGAAGGCGCCGAGATCATGGAAGAGTACGAGGGGATGCCGGCACTCGACGCCGGCCTTCTTGCCGCGGCCCAGGCGGTCGAGCACTACGAGATGTCGCGCTATGGCACCCTGCGGACATGGGCGCTCGAGTTGGGGATGAAGGACGCCGCCAAGCTCCTTCAGACGACGCTCGATGAGGAACAGGCCACCGATCTGGCGCTAACCTCCATTGCGACGAAGGTCGTCAATCAGAATGCCGAGAAAGCCGCCTGACGCCGTTGACGTAGCTCGTCACCGCGCGTCCGTGCACGGTCATCGCACAGGCGGTGACCAGCCAAGGCAATCCAGGCCGCTAACGGAGGAGAAGTATTCAATGACCGAATTTCAGGATATCAGGATTGTCGAGTTGAACGACGGCGCATCGGGATCCGTAGAGGGACCACTCACGACAATGGTCCTGCAGCTTTCGGCAGATACCCCCGCGGCTTGGTCCGATTCCTTCAACGAGACATGGAAAGGCCGCGCATCCGTCATGAGGCGGGCGGCTACTGCATCCGGGAACATGATAATATTGGCATGCATGCCCTACGAGCTGCAGAGTCAGATCGCGGAGTTGAACAAGGTTGTCGCCGAGACCAATGCTTCCTATCGAGACACAGCCGAACAAGCGGCAGCTAGGCAGGCCGCCGAACTCAAGCATTTGAAGGCCACGCTGAAATATAACTAGGATCACGAGGCGCACCGATTGAGGACACTCTCTGGTTTGGTGTCGTTACCCCATCCTCATTCGGGCTATGTCAGTCATATTGATGCGACTTCCTCGCTGATAGCTGAAGACGGCTTCATAGGAAGCGTCGCCGTCCGATGGCACAGAGCCAGCAGTGTTTCGATCCGTGATAGATTGAATGAAGATGTCGGGCCGTGAGACCCCGTGCTGTTAAACCAGATGGTCGAGCTCACGGTCGGCTGCCATTGGACTGTCTCCTGCTCGGTTATGTCACCGGAACAGAACGCCCTGGCAGGCCAGTAGTTTCACCGCGTGCGGGGGGCGTATAAACTGGAGCTCCTCGTGCGAAGACGCGAACTGGATGCTGTTGGTCGACGGGTGATCATTATCCACCCGATGACGACCTGAACAAGCTGAGGCATTCTCATTTCCAGGATTTCTGCTATCGTCCACATGTCACGGGAGTAGGCGTCATGGTTGCAGCGAGTTTGGTGCCGGGTGCGTTTTACTGGGCGAAGTCCTCGAAGTACTTCGACGGACGAGCAACGATCGTTCAGGTCTCCACGGTCTTCGGGGACGATCCTGCCTACTGGACGCTGGCGCTCTTGGGAACCGATCAGCACGCCATGCCCGCGGACTTCGAGATCATTGCTTCGGTGGAGCTCCCAGAAGAGTACCCTCTCCGTCAAGCCGCCGAGTGAACGTCAATCAGGCAAGCGAAGGACGGGCGGCGACGGAGGAAGCCCTCATAGGGCGCTCACACCGACAACCGGTTTTCCTTTAATCGAAGCACGACGACCAACCCGCTCGGGGTCCAGTCGTAGCAGATCGAACCGTCGAGCTGACCGGTGACGGCGCGATGGAGAAGTTTGCTCCCATAGCCATCGGAACTTGCGGGAGGTTCGACGACGGGACCGCCCTGCTCGCTCCAGGCGATTTCAACCTCACCTTCCGCTAGAACGCCAGACACGTCCAGGGTCCCCGTTTCCACCGAGAGCGCGCCGTATTTGAGGGAGTTGGTGGCCAGTTCATGAATGACGAGTGCAAGGCTCGTCGCCGACGACTCGCCAACGCCCATCCGAGGAACTGCGACGCGAATGCGCCCCGCAAAGGCGCCTTCGTCGTCGTAGGGTGCGAGCAGAACGGTGAACAGATCTCCAAGAAGGGCAGCATTTCCCTGCCCGCCCTTGAGCGGGCGGACGAGGTCGTGGGCACGCCCGAGCGCCGTCAGGCGTTGCGTGAGCTGGCTGACCATCTCCTCCTTCGACGTCGTCGACCGGGAGGTGATAGCGGTAAGACCGGAAGCGAGTGCCAGGAGATTCTTGACGCGGTGGCTCATTTCGCCGGCGAGCAGTTCGTGCCCTTCTTCCGCTTGTTTGCGACCGGTAACATCCAAAAATATTCCAGACATCACTCGGGCGACGATGCCGGCGTCGTTGCCTTGACCGCGCGCGGAAATCCAACGGACGTGGGAGGCGTCCGTCAATATCCTGAAGTCAATCTCATATGGGCCGGCAATCACTCGGGTGGCGACAAAGGCGGATCGGACTCTGTCGCGGTCGGCCGGATGAATCTTCGCCGACAAGCGCTCGAAGGTCAGCGGCCTCCCCCGCGAGACCTCCCAGAGTTCGTATCCTTTGGCGTCCATCAAAAAGGTACCGTCGTCGACGTTCCAGGTCCAAAGGGCGACGCCTGCGGCCTTGATCGCACTGCGAAGCTGCTCGGGGTTCCAGTCTGGCTCGCCGTCGGTTTCGTGATCGGTCACAAGATCTCTCTGCGTCGGAAGAACTTTACTCACCGGAGAAGGGTGGTTGCCTTTATATAGTTGAGATGCGCCGGATTTCCTGAAATTCGCTGGATTTTATCGGCAGAGCGCGTGATTCACGCCTGCTAAGCGGTCAGCCGCCGAAGTGTGTGAGCGAGATCGTCGACATCGTAAGGCTTGGGGAAGAACACACCGCGCTCAGGGAGGTCGTCCCTGCTGATCGTCACCCTCCCCGACACGACGATGATCCCGATGAGTGGCCATCTTTCGCGGACTGAGGCGGCCAGCGCCAAGCCATTCATAGTCCCCGGCATCTCGACATCGGTCAGGACGACGGCGATGTCGCTCCTGCCTTCCAAGATGAGGACCGCATCATCCGCGTTCGTCGCCTCGAGCGCTTCCAGTCCGACCGCTTCGACGACGTCCACCGCCATCATCATCAGCAGGGGCTCGTCTTCGACGACGAGAACTACGTTTCTTCCGTGAGGATGCCTCATGCCATATTACCGTGGATTATAACCGTGAACCTCCGCACTTCTGTTTGGTTCCCGAGCGTCCACGACTTCGAGCGTCCGTCGTGACATGAGTGGTCGCTCGGTGTACGTCGGGTGATCGCATGCCGTGAGAATGGCGATGCCCGATCGCATCCTGCTCCTCGAAGACGAACCCTTCATCGCCCTTGATCTCGAGGGAGTATTGGAGGAGCACGGCTATGACGACGTCGTGGCCATCGTCGATCCCCACCTCTCGGACGGTCTTTGAAGCGCGGTGGTTCGTCATCTCGCCAGGCGGCAGGTTCCCTTTGTCGTATATTCGGGCGAACCCGGATCACTAATTGACGAAGAGCCCGCGTTCGAAAACGGCGAACACCTTTCCAAGCCGGCCATGCCGGACGATGTGATAGCGGCAGTCAGGCGCGCTCTTGCAGCGGTGTGAGAGCGCCCTCGGTTTCTGAACAGCGGCGGCTTGACGACGGCCTGACCGACTCCATTATCGCGGATGGATCATAGCGCTTCGCCTCAACATGGAACCATCCAGACCGCCCTGATGTGCCAGGAACGATGGAGGATGCGAGGCGATGTCCGACGCGACCGTGGCGAAGGCGCTTCTCGTGCTGGCCGACGCGGCATAAACGCTGCCCATCGCGTAAGGCCGCGCGATTGGAATGTGGGCGCTCCGCCCCAATTTGATATCGACGTCAAGAAGGAGAACAGCATGACGACTATCACCTCCCATGTCGGCGAGCACGACGGCGGCTTCGGCTACCGTCTTGGAGACGTGTGGTCGGAGACCTATCCGGACCACGATAGCGCGCTCGCTGCCGCTAAGTCGGCGGCCCAGCGTCAGCACATTGAAGGCCGCGATGCCGAAATTTCATATCAGCTCGCCGATGGTCGGTGGCAGACGGAACATGCCAATGGCGGCGACCGCCCGGATACGGAAGTTCTCGACGACGAAAAGGGGGACGGGTGATGGGCGTCCGTGATGAGCGTCCTGACAGGATCTGCCTCAGCGGTAATGTGCGCAGTGCCGTCCGCGGCGACCCAAAAGGGATCGGCATCTGTCACTGCGCGGACTGCCGGCAGGAGAGCGGCTCCGCATTCACCTACTTCGCCATATGGCCAGCCGATCAGTTCGATGCGGACGCCGATTCTGTCTGGAGTGCGGATCGCGCGTGTACTCCGCGGACGAGAAGCTGAGATCAAGCCGGGCGTCCTTTCCGAAGCGCCGACGCCCCTCGCCCGACATATGCGCTCTGGATCAAGCGCCGCCAGGCATGGCAGCGCCCTGTCGACGGTGGCCGTAGTTCCAAGAGGATCGGTTTTAGCAAATCGACGATCGCTGCCGAGTCACGCTTTTGGATATGCTTCAGAGAACTGCCAGTGATTTGGTGCTCCACGTCGTTCGGACGGACAAACAGTAGCGGGTTCCCGCCATTTACGATGGCCCATGGCTACGCTGCCTTGGTTTGCCACCACCCTCAATATTTGACAACAGCACAACTTAGGAGTTAAAAATCTCACTGCCTTTGAAAGGTTTGTTTGAGTTGCCCGATGGATTGTTGGATATCCTCTCCCTTTGTTGTGCGCTCGCATTGCCCTGGCACCGTAGAGAATAATCCGGCAGGGCACCGCGCTGCCATATAATTTAGAAAAATCAATTGCATACTGCCGCGCTGCGGCGGGGAACAAAAAGCTCCTCTAGGTGTTTCTACCGCACTGGATCCTCATCTTATCCACAAATGGAGGAAAACATCTATGAAGAAAATTATCTTCGCGGCGGCAATTTTCGGGGCATCTGCCGTTGCAGCCTTTGCCCAGACAACACCGGCACCATCTCCGGATGGAAACACACCTGCGGTTGCAACTCCAGACACTAAAAATCCGACTGCGCCCGTTGAGGGCGCCAACAGCTTCACCGAAGCCCAGGCGAAGGATCGCATTACGGAAGCGGGTTACACCGACGTCAAGGATCTCAAGCTCGATGACAAGGGGATCTGGATGGCCGCCGGCATGAAGGACGGGAAAGCCGTCGCCATTGCTCTCGATTATCAAGGCAACATCGTCGCCAAGTAACCCCAGGGAGAAACATCATGAGAACTGTAACCGGACTTTTCGACGACTATTCGGACGCTCGCTCCGCCGTCAGCAAATTGGAAGCGGCAGGCATTCCCTCCAACGACATCAGTATCGTCTCCAACAAGGCTGGTCGCATCGATCGCGACTCTGACGTTGGCGAGGATGCCGCGACCGGCGCTGGCATTGGCGCTGCCGTCGGTGGCGCTGGCGGCCTGCTCACCGGACTGGGCCTGATGGCCATTCCCGGTGTCGGACCGGTGGTTGCCGCAGGCTGGCTTGCCGCGACTGCGGCCGGGGCTGTCGCCGGCGCCGTCGCTGGCGGTGCCGCTGGTGGCCTGATCGGCGCCCTCACCGACTCCGGTGTCTCGGAAGATGATGCTCACCTCTATGCCGAAGGTGTCCGCCGTGGTGGCAGCTTGGTTACGGCCAAGGTCGACGACGCCCGCGCCTCCGAGGCGCAGGCTATTCTGCAGGGTTCAAACTGGGTCGACCCGGTCGAACGTCGGCGCGCCTATAACGACCAGGGCTGGACCCGGTTCGACGACACGCTCGATCCATATGCCCCTGAGCAGATCGCGCAGGAGCGCGACCGCTATAGGCGGACGATCTAACCGCCCTTGAGCTCAACCCTCCTTGCATCTCGCAAGGAGGGTTGAAGCGTTGATCTCGAGTTGGACGCGGGGTGGAGCAAAGCCACCAATGGCCGCCCTTCGCACCAAAGGCGCCATTGGAGCTTCAGTTGGTGCCGCTGCGGTCGATGAGGGCGCAGCCCATAAGTGAACGTGGTCGGCACCCCCCTGAAGATGCCGCGAGTGGTCCACTTCGCTCAATCTGTTTCCTCCAAAGACGCCGTATCCGATTTCCTCCTCCCTTGAACATTCGTGGCACAGTCGCATTTGAGTGTGAGGAGGAGGAGGACAAGAAATGGTTGAAATAACAACGCTGTCGGAGGTCACTAACGACGGCAAACTGTCGCTGGGGGCGACGGCTTCCAGCAAGGGTCTGTTCGATTTCTACGGCGACGATCTTCGCGCGTGGTTCCATGGCCAGAGAGCGGCACACGTGCCATCATGGTCGGTGCCGGCACCGTCCTTTCGGATGATCCAGAACTCACGGTGCGTCACGCACCAGGGCCAAATCCGTTGCGGATCGTACCCTCGTCCATGGGCAGGCTGCCCCTCGACGCAAAGCTTTTCAACGACGGCTATCCGACGGTCCTCGTCGTCTCCCGCGCGGCGAAGGAAGCCGATATCGAAGCGCTTAAAAGCAAGCCCAATGTCGAAGTGGTGCGATGCGGCGAACGCCGGGTCGACCTCCCCGGCTTGATGAACATTCTCAATGCTCGCGGGATCAAAAGCATGATCGTCGAAGGCGGAAGTCGCCTGCTGCACAGCCTGCACGAGGTGCGCTTGGTCCACCGGATCGTCATAAAACATATCCCCGTCGTCACTGGATCGGCGGATGCCCCGAGCTATATGCGCTCTGACGAACATAATCTGGCGTTCGAATTGTCGAAATGGCGACTGGTCGAGTGCTTCACAAAGAGTGGAATTGCCGTGACGATCTACGAGCCTGGAACGGCGCACACATGACCTTCATCGGAAAGCAAGATCTGCTGGATATCGGGGAACGCGTCGCGGCGCGAGCCGGCACAAATCCACCTCCGGTATATGATATTCGCATCGACGCTGAAGCTCTCCGCGGCAATGAAGATCCCAGCCTTCGGCGATTTGTCCAACATCAGGCGCTGATGCGCAGTTATCAGGGTCGTTATGTCTTGCTGCCAAGCGCAGCGCCTTCAGGCTCGATCCTGTCGCCGCTCCAGAAGCACTACGATGCCCGCGAGATGCTGCGTCTCGACGAATTGCGCGCAAACCTTGAAGACGAACTGGTTGGCCCGCCGGTTGCCGAGGCACGCAGCCTTGGCCATAGACAAGATTGCGCCGGGTATGTGGCAAACCTTATACCCAATCTCAAAGCGAACAGGCCGAGCGGCTTCCTTGAGTTTTTGGACAGCTCCAGCAACCGGGACCATTACTACCGGAACTTCCTGCTTCAGTCCTCTGTCGATTTGCTGGCGGAAGCCTCCGCCTCCGCGCTCGGCGTCATCGGCGAATATGGCGAGCCTCAGTCCGCACTCTTCCGCATTCTCATTGATGAGTTCGGATACGCCGACGCTGGAGCTGCACAACGTCATCCATTTCATGTTCCAGAGCCCTCGCAATCTGTTTCTTCAAATTGGCTTCCTCCTCTTTGCCGAAGCAAGCTACCAGCGATCCACGGAGGAGCACTTCCGATATCTCCAGCGCTTCCATCCCGGCGTAGACGCGCATTACTTTGGCGACCATGCGCACATCGACATCCACCATTCCGCAATGGTTGCCGACGAGGTGGTCGCGCCCTTGGTGTCCAAGTACGGTCCCGAGGCCAACTGACGAGACTGGCCTTCGAGCGGTCGGGAGATCATCTGCTGGCCGTGACCTTGGCATTCGAGGCCGCGGTGAAGGCAGGACACGCCGAGTTTGGCATGCCGACAAATTTGGCCTCGCCTGGTCGCTGCGCGGTTCCCGCGACGAACTGGAATACGGGTTCGGCTCTGCAGATCGGCGGCATTGGTTTTTTGACCGACCCGTCCGCCTTCAAGGTTTTTCCACCGTTGTCGGTCGGTCGCGAGGTTGTGCCATGAGTGAGGCGGCAAGCTGGATCGGTCAGGACCTTCCCACGATCGTCAGGGACGGAATAGAGTATTTTCTGCTCTACCAAAGCGCGCTTTACCTGATCCCGAATAGGTGCCCACACCGTGGAGGTCCGCTCAAATTTGGTTTCGTCAATGAGCGTAATCAGATTGTCTGCCCGATGCATCACAACGCCTATTCTATAGAAAAGCTGATTGCCCGCGATACGACCCTCAAACTGACCGCGGTGCCAGTATGAGCGTCGTCCATGGTTTGGTTTGGGAAGATGGTCCGCTTAAGCTCGCCAACGTGGTGACGCTCAGTCGCGGCCTGTTGATAGCCCCTATATTGCTGCTCCTCAGCTATGGGTATGCTGGGCCGGCGCTTGTCCTCTACCTGATTGCATCCATGACCGACCTCGTCGATGGATGGCTCGCCCGACGGACAAAGCGAGCGTCCGAGTACGGCCCCGCCTTGACGCCATCGTCGACAACATCTTCTCCGTCGCCATTCTGTTTTTTCTACTCTCGTCATATCCCGGCCTCGCGTCCCGCCACGGAGTTGCGTTGGCAGTCCTGTTCGGCGGCCCGGTAATCTATCTGCTCGTTTCGTGGCTGCAGACTCGACGCCTGCTGATGTTCCATTTTTCGTCCGACGTCGGGCTCAGCAGACTCGAACAGGTGATTTTCATTCTGCGCCGAGGTGTCGATCAGGATGCGCCACACATGTTCGCCTTGGTGGAACGGTCCCATGAGTAGCGTCTTACCCGCTCCTGCTGACGTTATCGAGCGTAGCGGAGGCAGCCACCGGGAAGGTTCTTCGCTCGCGACCGTGAGTTGGGGGGCGCCATCGGCCAAGAGCGCGGTCCGATCGTTACGGGAACGGGATCCGAACGCAATGCGATTGGCATCCACGCGGGGGCGTTCGCGCCCTATCGCGCCATCAGCATCGCAACGGGCGCCCTTGACGAAGGTCATCGACCTGATCTCACTCCCACAAAGCCATCGGCAACAATCGGTCCGTTTCCACAGTGGGCACAACCCGGAAAGATCGTCGCACTTGATCCCTGGGGGCACCGGATAGCGGATGACCATGCGGACTCGATTTCCGAGGGCTGGCAAATCCAGCCATCGATTGCGGTCACCGAGGGTCGCCTTGAAATGCCTGAGATATCCAGCGCATTGCAAGCAGGGCACCTCCAAGCCGACGGCCGAATTCTGGATAGCCGTGGTGGAATGAATGTCACAAGGCCGCTGCCGAAGGTGGTATCGAGATCGGGAACCAGATTGAGCTTCCAACGGACCGTGTAGCCGCGGGCGCCGAGGTAGAAATCTCTGCAAAGATTTCGGCGGGCTATTTCACAGAGCCCCGATAGCGTGGGCAGACTTCCAGGCTAAAGCATTCTCGACTTCGCAGCCGGTCCTTCCGCGAGAGCCTCAGTCTGTCAGATGCACGCGCATGTTTTCGTGCAAGATAGACGGCGGGCACGCAGACCAACGAACGTACCCCGCGCGTCGTGACCTGGAGCTCGGTGGATCCCCTTCGAATATCCCGGTCATGAACAACTTATGGGAGCCTATTTCGGATCGGATCGGACATCGACGCTGTCCGATATTACAAGAGTGTGGGGTGCAGGGTACGCCCATCGGTGACCTGAATTTGCCAGATACGGCCGAACCTCCTGCGAGCTGGTTATTTTCGAAGCCTCGACAAACCCCACAATCGCATGATCTCTGCTGGAGCTGAGATTTCTACCGGGATCACGTAGGGGTCTGCAGACCTTAGCGCCGTGACGCTCTTGCGCTTCTTGATCGGAAGCCCGTGGCCCATGTTGCTGACCGAATAGAGGGCCACTTTCAGCTTGCCGCTCACCTTCCATGCCTGCAACCTGCCCCATGGTTTTTCCTCCAATCGGCCGCTGTTCTCTGCAATGCCTTGGACTTCGAGCCACTGCGCGACACAAGCGAGCGCATTGACCGGCTTGACTACCCGGTCTTCCATGCCCTGCCAGATGGTTATCGGAGGCCATGCCTTGGCTTCTGGCGAAATCTCAGCGATGGGTCTTCCCCATCCGGCTGGCGGCGGCGTCGCGCCTGACTTCATCGCTCGCAGGGCGGACATCGTATCGCGGGCGGATCCGAATGGCATGCCGGCTATGATCGCGGCGCCTGCAAACAATGTGGGATAGTTCGCGACAAGTGCACCCGTCATCGCCCCGCCGGCGGACAGCCCCGCGACGAAGATCCTCGATCGGTCGATGCGATGTCGCTCGCATATGTGCTCGACCATCTGCTTGATTGAACGCACCTCGCCGCGGTCTCGGGCGACGGCGCTTGGTCGAAACCAGTTAAAGCAATTTTGCGAATTGTTTGCTCTCTTCTGCTGCGGATAAAGAAGAACGAAACCGCGCTCTTTCGCGAGCTTGGAGAAGCCCGCCGCGACATCCAGGCTTTCGGGAGTCTGATGGCAGCCATGAAGCAAGACGACAAGCGCGGGGTTCTTTGGCAGCCGCGTGGTCGGGACGAAGGATTTCATCACCAAGCGACCCGGATTGCTTCCAAACGCGGTTGTCTCGACCAAAACCGGTTTCGCGGGGCGGGATGGGGAGGTTGTACGTTTCGGTTTGGTTCGAGTCGCTCCGACAGCTTTCCCGATCAGCTTGCTGATTTTCTTTTGGGCTCTGAGGGCCCTTACTAGCGATCTGCCGAAACTGAACTTCATACGTCAAGGTCCTCAACCTGCGATAGGAGCGTTCGCAGACCAGGCTGCGTACCGCTCGGTTCGCGGCTCTCGATGTGTCCTTTTGGAATGCCCCATCTGCGGCTGCGGCTGTCGATCCAATCCGCGGGTAGGGGAACCACGCCGGACCATCGTTGTTCCCTAGACCTTGGCCTTCTCGCCAGCGTCGCTAAAAGAAAGGAACTTGGTCGTCACAGAGACGATGTTTTCATCAAGCCACTGCGCCATTGCCTTCTTCTTCAGCACGATTTGCTTGGAGGGGAGCGCTGATGGCGCCGTAACTGCCGGCGTCGACGATAGTCAGCCCCGATTGAAGGCCGCCGATTCGCAGTTCTCGAAAGCGATTCGCGAATGAGTCCTTCGCCGGAGGACAGTGCCCCCGGGCTCGGGGCGTGCGTGATGAGCGAGATCGCGTCGGTGCAGACCTGCAGTAGTCAGGTTGTCCGCGTTCCTCCCACGCCGGATTCGCGTTGGCCTTATGCCGTGACGCGGCTATGGTTAGGATGAGAGATTTTGCGAACTATTATTCCTACGCCGGTGGCGGTGAAGACTGGCCAGCGAACAAGGCAGACATGTCTATCCAACGTACGAGCTTCTATGTCATGCTAGCGCTGGTGACGATCGCGTTCATCTGGCTGCTTGTCCCCTATTACGCGGCGGTCTTCTGGGCGGTGATCCTCGCGATCATCTTCTTTCCAGTGAACATGCGACTGGCGCTTTTACTTGGAGGCCGTCGAGGCATCGCTGCCCTGCTGACGGTGCTGATGTGCATCGGCCTCGTCATCGTACCGGCATTGATTATCCTCGTTTCTCTTATCCAGGAAGGCACCAGTCTTTACCAACGGATAAGCAGCAACGAAATCGACCTCAATGACTATCTGGTCCGAATTCAGAATGCGTTGCCCGGCTTCATCGACAACTGGCTGAACTCATTGAAGCTGGGCGGCTTTGCGGAGCTTCGCGCGAACATCTCCTCAGGCGCAGTACAGGCAAGCCGGTCGGTCGCCGGCAGCGTGCTGAGTTTTGGCCAAAACACGCTGCAGTTCTTCATCAGCTTCGGGATCATGCTTTATCTGCTTTTCTTCCTCTTCAGGGATGGCGCTGACCTCGGCCGGACTATCCGACATGCAATCCCTCTCAACGACGACTATACCCGCCAGTTTCGCGACAAGTTTTCCGCTGTCGTTCGGGCAACCGTCAAGGGGAATATCATCATTGCTGTGATCCAAGGAACGATCGGAGGCGTGGCATTCTGGGCTCTTGGAGTGGAGGCCGCCCTTTTGTGGGGCGTGACCATGGCGTTCATGTCAATGCTGCCTGCAATTGGAGCAGCACTTGTATGGGTTCCAGCCGCCATCTGGCTAGTTCTCACGGGTGCCTGGTTGAAAGCAGCAATCCTGGTTCTCATCGGCGTATTTGTCATAGGGCTAATCGATAACCTGCTGCGTCCGCCACTGGTGGGCCAAGGGACGCGGCTGCCCGACTATGTGGTGTTGATCTCAACGGTCGGCGGCATCTCCCTGTTCGGCATCAATGGTTTTGTCATTGGCCCCTTGATTGCCGCCCTGTTTATCTCGGCATGGTCGCTTTTCGCCGAACAGCAGATCGCAGACAGATCAGAGAGCAAGGATATCGAATAGAAACTTTATAGGCTGTCCGGCACGTTGGCCAACGGAGGGGCACTGCCCTTCATTGATATTTCATGCCTCCCATGTACTCCACCGACATAGTTCAATCTCGACGACGCGCTTGGACAAGGCGAAGTCTTGTCCATCAAGAGCTGGCCGATCGGGTTGAAGCTGCCAGTTGGGCGGTGACCTGGAAGTATCGGCCGCGCTCGCCGAGCTTTATGTCCACCACGTTTGAGCGGCGCATCTGGGGTGCCTCCCCGTCTTGAGCTTTCCACTCACGACGTTGCCTCACCAAATAAAGTAAGACGTTTACGGTACTTTTTATCGATGTCCTGACCATATGAATGTCCTAAACGACGGCTTGCGCGTGCTCAGAGGAATCCCACCATGGCGAGAACCACGGCGGAATACCCTGACCCGGCACTTGGAGAGTGGCGATGACGAAACTCAGCATCCGACATACCACGACCTACCGTTATCGTTATCCGATTGCGCTCGGGCCCCACCGATTGACCCTTCGCCCTCGAGAAGGGCGCGAACTCCTGCTCGTCAGCCATGACGTCGTTTCATGGCCAGATGCAAAAATGAGTTGGGCGACCGACGTGTTTGCGAATGCCGTCGCGACGGCTAGGTTCGCGGAGCCAACGGATTGCCTGAAAATCGACAGCAAAGCGGTGGTCGACCTAACGTCGGCAGCCTGGCCGGTTTTCGATATCGCAGCGTCTGCCATCACTTACCCCTTTTCCTATGGTGAGCACGAATGGAAGGATCTTGGTGGCCTGCGAGAAGTCCAATACCCCGATCCTTCCAACCTGTTTCAGCAGTGGGTACGGGCGTTCGTTAGATCCGGCTCGACTGATACCCTCTCGCTTTTAAAAGACCTCAGCGGCGGCGTGTCGAACGAGATTACCTATCAAAGCCGGGAGGCCGAGGGGACGCAATCACCACTGGAAACTCTTGCTGTTCGATCTGGCAGTTGTCGCGATTTCGCGGTCCTTTTTGCTGAAGCCGCCCGGCTTCTGGGTTTCGGCGCGCGAATCGTGTCAGGATACCTTTTCAACCCCAATCAGATGCTCTTTGGCTCGAGGGACAGCGGAACGACCCATGCCTGGGTAGACGTGTTTCTCCCCGGCGCCGGATGGATTACCTTCGACCCGACAAGTCGCTCCATGGGTGGTGCAAATCTCATCCCTGTGGCAGTGGTCCGTGATATTGCGCACGCAGTGCCGATCTCCGGCGGCTTCACTGGCGCCGCCAATGCGTTTGTGTCGATGGACGTCGCCGTCGAGGTTTCTGAGTTGTGACAGGCCCTGAGCGTCACAGGGGGCTATATTGCGATCATCGTTTAGTGAGCTGAACGCGCCGGTGGCCTTCGTCAGACGCGGGCCATTGGACCATCGGTCCATCTCATCGTAGGGTCCGCCCTTATACCAACCGCACGCCGCGCCAACGGCTATGCCGATTGCCATTCCAATTGGGACGCTGTCGAGCATCGTTGCACCGAATGCCGCCCCCAGACCGGCACCTACCCCGATCCCGAAAGCAGTTGCTCGCGCGGTCACTGGCCGCCCTCTCTCACTGTCGGCGACGCCGACGGTCGTGGCTCGACTTCTCCTGGGGTGAAAAAAGTGAGACACGCCACAGCAAGAATGATCGCGATGACGAAGATGGTCAGCACCAATTTGATCATGCCTTTTGCGGCTTTTTGGTCTGTTTGGCTCATGCCGATTACAACATCGAGTTACCATAGAAGTTCCGGGCACTCGGCATCGATTGCGGTTTGCCCGCGACGGATCGATTTTCACCCTCGGCAGAGTGCCGCTGCTCGGGCGATCCGTGTCGTTCTTGGGCGTCTGGTGAAAGGCTGGGCCCACAGTTGAATTTAACTGGATGCTCCAATCGCTCCCGGGTCTCGGGTGGCGGCCGGTTAAGCCGTTAGTAGCTTGACGACTTCATCAAGCGTCTCTTTGATCGGATAATAGCTCGGTCCGCCATCCTTCTGCAACACGGAGACATAGATGTGGGGGCTGCTGGGAAAAGGCCCGACGGCGACAACGTGTTCAGGATTAATGAAGACGAGTGGATCGTTAGGTCCTACGTAGTGGAACCGTACCAGTCTCATCTTGTCCTCCCAAGATTAACTATTCCCGCCTAGAACGAGAAAAGTCGCGGTTGCTTGCAGGGCATCTCGTGGTGCCGGCAGGTATTTGAAGGTGCTACGGATCCAATTATGGAGCTGATCTGCGCTTCCGCCTACAAGGAGAACGGACGCTCGCCGTAGTGGCGACGCTCCCGGATGGCTCTGAACCGATCAACGGAGCGGCTACCTTGATTGTCCCGCATGGGATAAGGTTTCGATCATCGTTTTAGTGAACTGAACGCGCCGGTTGCCGCCCAAAACTGGTGCGCAACGCCTCCAGCGCGTTCTTGATCGTGGACGCGCAGAGCGTGAAGAACACGGACACGGCGGATTTGAAGGGCTATTACGCGGGCAAGTATGTCTCGGGCATCAAGCGCCAACAGGAACGGAAACCCGCCGCTGCAACCCTGAAAAGAATTGAATCGAACTCGGAAGAAGATTCCGTAAGCCATTGAAAAATGATTCGTTTCGAGTCGGAACGAATCACCTTCGCACGTCTTTGAGTCGCGACTCAGTGATTCGGAGGATGCGTCCATGCCATCGGGACATCGCGCGCAGTGGAAGGGCTTCTTACGGTTTGGCGAGGTAAGCTGCGGCGTGGCGCTCTACACAGCCGCCAGCACATCCGAGCGCATCACCTTCAACACCATCAACAAGGCGACGGGGAATCGGGTCAACCGCATCTTCATCGATAGCGAGACCGAGGATCCTGTTCCGAAAGAGTTACAGACCAAGGGCTTCGAGATCGACAACGGTCAGTACATAATCATCGATCCGGAAGAGGTCGCCGCGACCATCCCAGAGAGCAACAAGACCTTTGAGGTCGAGGCCTTCATCCCATGCTCAGATGTCGATGACGTATATTTCGACAAGCCCTATTACCTCACGCCGGACAAGATGGGCGGGGACGCTTTCGCAGCGCTTCGAGATGGCATGAAAAAGTCCAAGGTAACCGCCATTGCGCGGACAGTCCTGTTCCGCCGGATGCGCACCGTCCTCATTCGCCCTCATGGCAAAGGCCTCATCGCCACCACTCTGAACTACGACTACGAGGTTCGGTCTTCGAAGAAGGCGTTCGAAGGAATGCCGAAGATCAAGATCGAAGGCGAGATGCTCGATCTGGCCAAGCACATTATCTCCACGAAGAAGGGCGAGTTCGACCCGGCGGCGTTCGACGACCGCTACGAAGCGGCGCTTGCCGACCTCGTGAAGGCCAAGATGGAAGGCCGCTCACTGCCGAAGCCGAAGAAGGTCGAAGTCTCGAAGCCGAACAATCTTCTGGCCGCGCTCCGCGAGAGTGCCGGAATGATGAAGGCCGCCGACAACAAACCGAAACGCACTGCCGCCAACGCCAACAAAGGCACCGGTCGGGAGCGCGCCGCGCGCGGAGAGGCCTCGAAAGCCGCCTCTTCCGGGGCTGCTCCGCGGCGCAAGGCCAGCTAGGGAAATAGGCCATGGCTCCGAGATATTACTGGAAGGGCTATCTTAAGCTGTCACTCGTCACCTGCCCCGTGGCGATGACCCCGGCGACTTCGGAATCGGAAAAGGTCCGCTTCCACACCCTGAACAAGGACACGGGCAACCGCGTCGTATCGCAGTACATTGATTCCGTGACGGGAAAGCCCGTCAAGGACGAGAACGAAGCGAAAGGCTACGCCCGCGGCGAGAATGACTATGTCATCCTAACCGACGACGACCTTGATCGTGTTGCCCTAGATACAGTGAAGACCATCGACATCGAAAAGTTTGTTCCGGCCAACAGCATCGAATGGGTCTACCTGGAGAAGCCGCACTACCTAATGCCGGACGACGCCGTCGGCAACGAGGCATTCGCTGTCATCCGGGAAGCCATGAAAGCCGACAACGTGGTTGGCGTGTCCAAGCTCGTCATGGGTCGCCGTGAGCGAGCCGTTATACTGGAACCCCGCGACGAGGGTATCGTCCTGTGGTCGTTGCGCTTCGGCGATGAAGTCCGGCCTGAGGAAAGCTACTTCGAAGACATCGACGAAGAGGCTGATCCAGATCTTGTTCCCCTGGTCCAACAACTCATCAAGCACAAGACCAAAAGGTGGTCGCCGGACATGGTGGGCGATCCGATACAGAATGCCTTGCTGAAGCTCATCGAGGAGAAGAAGAAGCTTCTCAAGCCGAAGAAGGCGGCCAAGGGAAAGAAGGAGCAGGCCGCTCCGGCTTCCAACGTGGTCAACATCATGGATGCGCTTCGCAACAGCGTCGAAGCTGAACTCAAGAACAGGAGGGCGGGTTGACATGCATCTGGCGGATATGAGGATCGAGCACGAAGCTGGCCTCGCGCCGCTAGCGAGACGCTCCTCGACGAAGAGCCAGACCAATCGACCGTCCTGCGGCCTACGAATGATCGATTTCCGCCGACGGCCGACGAAGTTGCCTTCTAATGCAGCCAGGAAGCCAGCCATGGTCTGTTCGACATCCATCACCGTGGGGGGAACTTCGGACACACCGCTTCATGCTCACTTCGCACACCTTCGGAAGTTCAGGCGCGCGTCGTCGGGCGTTTCGGAAGTTGGATGCAATCGCCGAGCACGCGTTTTCGCGTTGCCATGAGGACAGGTCGGTGGCAATTTCCCGCGGTCACAGACGGCCCGACAGGACACGCCATTTGACCGAAACAAAATTGCGATCAGCAGACCCGGAACTGGAACACCAGGTCCGGCGAGGTCTGCCATCGCTTGTTCTCGCCGCCTTAGGCGTCGTCTATGGCGACATCGGTACTAGCCCGCTCTACGCATTCAGAGAGGCTCTCCATGCCACGGGCGGATCGGGAGCGCACCACGCGAACGTGCTCGGCATCCTTTCGCTGATCGTCTGGGCGCTCACGATCGTCGTCACCTTGAAGTATGTGACCTTCGTGCTGAAGGCGGACAACCGGGGCGAAGGCGGCACGCTATCTCTCATGACTCTCGCTCGCGAAGGTCTTGCGGGACGCCCGAAGTGGGTACTTGTCCTCGGTGTGATTGGCGCCTCTCTTTTTCTCGGCGACGCGATCATCACGCCGGCGATCTCCGTTCTGTCTGCGGTCGAGGGTATCGAGGTGGTCGCCCCGGCGCTGTCCGACTGGGTCGTGCCTATCACTCTTACAATCATAGCGGCGCTGTTTTTCGTCCAGCGGTTCGGCACGAGCGGGGTGGCGTCGGTATTCGGTCCGGTAACGGCTCTGTGGTTTGTCGTCCTTGGCCTCAGCGGGGCGATCCACATATTTGACGATCCGTCGGTGTTGGGCGCAATCAATCCGGTCCACGCGTTCCGATATGTCGCCAACAACATTGGTTCGGCCATCGCGGTGCTTGGGGCCGTCTTCCTTGCCGTGACCGGGGCCGAGGCCCTCTATGTCGACCTTGGACATTTCGGACGCCGCCCGATTGTCGTCGCGTGGTTTTCACTCGTCTTCCCCAGTCTGCTTCTGAACTACTTCGGCCAGGGCGCGTTCGTGCTCGCGAACCCGCAGATGGCCGAGCATCCCTTTTTCAGCATGCACCCAGAATGGGCGAGAATCCCGATGGTCTGCCTGGCGACCGCAGCAACGGTCATCGCCAGCCAGGCCGTGATTTCCGGCGCCTACTCCCTCGTCCGTCAGGCGATGCACCTCAACCTGCTTCCGCGCCTGCGCATCCTCCATACCTCCGAAACGCAATCCGGGCAGATCTTCATGCCGCAGGTGAACAACCTGCTATTCATGTTCGTGGCTGCACTGGTGCTCTTCTTCCAAAACTCGAGCGGCCTTTCCGCCGCCTATGGTATCGCCGTGACAGGCGAAATGTTCATCACTTCGATCCTCCTGTTCATCGTGATGCGCCGTATCTGGAGCTGGAAGCTGGCGGCAGCTCTTGCCGTCATCGTGCCGATGTCACTGATCGACGCCGGGTTTCTAGCCGCCAACATCGCGAAGTTCGCAGATGGCGGATGGGTTCCGGTTGCGGTGGCCTCGACCATGGCGCTCGTCATGCAGACATGGACGGCGGGGCGTCGGCTGTTTGCGGCGCGCACCAAGGCCGACGAAATCCCACTCGCGGTGATCATCGACAATCTGGCCCGGAAGAAACCACTCACGGTGCCTGGAACTGCGATGTTCTTGACAAGCGACATCGAAGGCGCGCCAACCGCGCTTCTCCATAGTCTGAAGCACTACAAGGTGCTCCACGAGCAGAACATCATTCTCAGCGTCGTCACTGCGACGACCCCGTTCGTTCCGGACGATGAGAAAATCTTTCTCGAAAGCTTCAATCGCCACTTCAGCCGGCTGGTGATCACGTTCGGCTACATGGAGACGCCAAACATCCCTCGTGCGCTCGTCCTCGCCCGCAAGCTTGGTCTGAAGTTCGACATCATGTCGACCTCCTTCTTCCTGTCGCGCCGAACGATCCTGCCATCGAAGAAAGGCGGCATGCCGTTCTGGCAGGACCGGCTGTTCATCTGGCTTGCGCAGAATGCGAGCAATGCCACAGACTATTTCGGGCTGCCGTCGGGGCGAGTGGTCGAACTCGGACTGCAGACAACCATCTAGCGGAGCCGATCAGCGCCGCTCTGCCATTACGTTACGAGGAACGCCAATTGTGCGTCTTCTATCTGATTTCGTTGCTGCTGGCGCTCACCGCTGGCTTCGCCTGGGTCACCACCCGTTAATTGAGGCTTTCCCCTCCGTCGGCATCCTCGTCATGGGGCTTGCGGCATCAGCGTTGCTCGGTAAGCGCCGTTTTCTTCGCGCATTGACCAAGAGCGTTCGAGGTTTCGAGCACTACCGCTGTGATAGAGATGGCAATAGTGCGCCAGAAGCGGCGGTCAGCTTGGAATCCAAGCGAACATTGCTGCGGCCGCCATGACACAGTTTTGGAACGGAACTGCGCCCTTCCTCATTTAGTGGTGGAGTCGATTTGGAAGGGAGACATGTGGATGCAAATCCAAGGAATTTACGCCGCGCTCGCGACAGCAAGCATGGATATAGCGGAGAAATTCTATACTCAACTTTTCGACCGGAAGCCCGATGATCGTCCCATGAATGGGTTGATCCAATGGCGCGACGTCGCAGGCGCGAACGTTCAAATCTTCCATGACAAGGAAAATGCGGGGTCCGGTAGACTGACTATTGTCGTGCCGAAAATGGATAAAGCCCGCAAATCGCTCGAAGAAATTGGCGTGAAGCTCACAGGTGAATCGGAAGGCGACTACGGAAGGATCGCCCAGATCGCAGACCCCGACGGCAATCGTATCACTCTTGCAGAACCGCCCTCGCGGCCTTTCAACACCTAAAGGCATCCCACTGGCGGTGGCTTTGAATGACAAAATGCGATCGCCTTACTCGCTACTCGAATCAACGCTTTTGTCGAATGGCCGCTTCCGAAACACCCCACCTTCCTGACCCCGCTCCTGCGGGGCTTTCTTCCTAGAGGAAAATCTTGAAGCTAGTGGAACTCTCTTCCCAATCGATGCGGGTGCGTTTGCGCTGACGAAGACGAAGACGAATTCGGCCGGTCAGCCTGGCGTGATTAATTGGCCTCGGCAGCCCGAAACTTGCGCACTCTGGCATGTGACCCGCAGGTTTTGTCCGAGCACCATCGCCTGTGGCCGCCACGAGATTGATCCAGAAAAAGCCAGCCGCAATTTGGACCTTCGCACGCACGCACAGGGCGGCGTCCGTCTCGCGATGTCAGCAGTTCGGCAGCTGACTGGGCGACACGGGTGCTGATTGCAGCCAAGTCTTTGGCATCCGCTCGACGCCACCGGATTCTGCCTCCAACGCAGCCCAGTGATTGCTGCAATTGCGCATGCCGGGCCATGCCGGCAACAAGCTCGAGATCGTCTCGGCTGACCGGGCTTTCATCAAATTCGGACAGGAACAGGCGATTGAGCGCCTCACGCAATTCCTTCGCTTGTCTGAGTTCCTTTTCCGCGTCGGACGGCGACCTGCCGGCCCTGACGAGTAAGGTATCGCGTTCTTTGTCGTCGATCAGATCGAGACGACTGGCCCAAGCTACGAGGTCAGTGTAGCTATTCAGGAAATCCGGCCCCCAACTTTCTCCGCGACTATCGACTGTGTTGACGAAGTCGAGCGCCGGATGACCGCCGAGCAGGCTGATGTCGTGGATCGTCTTTCGCGTGTTCATGACTTGAATATCGTTTCCCGGAACGATTTGGACAAGGGCGAGTTGTAACGGGATAAACGATTTTTATTCGTTACCAAGATCGGAGCCCCAATGTTTACCGGCGTCAATAAAAATCAGCTGCGCTTTCTGATATTATGTATAATCTGGGGAAGCACCTGGATCGGAACCAAGGCCGGCATCCAAGCCGTCCCGCCTCTCTTGTTTGCCGGCACGCGGTTCACCGCCGCCGGCGTGTTGCTTCTTCTATACGCGTGGGCGAGTGGCAACATAGTAGGGCTGAAGCTGAGAGACTGTATTCGCATCACCGCCGTCAGTGTGCTGATGATCACGCTCTGCTACGGCCCATTGTTCTGGGGCATGCAGTATATCAATTCCGGGACTGCCGCCGTTCTGGAAATGTCGCTCACACCGATTGCGCTCCTGGTGTTTGCTCTCCTGTTAAGGGAGGAGACATTGAATGGCCGCCGGATCTTCGCAATCGCTCTGGGAGTCACGGGACTCATTGTTCTTTTTTGGCCAGGATCCCCCCGGGAAGCGCCGCCGTCTCCTGACGCTTTCACCGGCGCCAGCCTATGGGGCGGCTTGGCGGTTGCGTCCGCAGCATTCACTTATGGGTACGGCTCGGTGCTGGCCCGTCCACTGCTACGAACCTATCCGGCCTTGTTCGTTGCAGGCGTAACGACCTCGGTTGGGGGCATCGTGCTCCTGGCTGCAGCCTTGGCTTTAGAAGCCGGAGCAGTTTCTGCCCTCTCGGGCGATTGGGGCATAATTGCGTGGCTCGGCTGGCTTTTCCTTGTGATCTTCGGCTCGCTGATCGGCTACACGACTTTCATGCGCCTGCTGCGGGACATCGGTGCATCTCGCGCCGGCAGCTATGCCTTCGTTTCGCCGGTCATCGCTGTCGCCCTTGGCGCCGCTGTCTTCGCTGAGCAGATCACAGTAATGGATGTGATCGGCATCATCGTAATGCTAAGCGGTGCCTATCTCGCTATGTCAGGGGCGCCGGCGCCAGGACATGCCGCTCTCGAAAGCTGAATCCGATTGAACTGAACTCCATTTGTTGCCCGGTTGTATCAGAGGTTGGAGATCAGGGATGGCACGGCGCTGATTACAGACCCGGATGGGCAGTGACCACCTGGCATGAGGGCGCGCGACGGAACTGGGACGGGGATGAGGCCAAGATGCTCGGCCAGCCTGCGACCGAAATTTTCACCGAGGAAGACCGGCTGGACGACGCCACTCAACGAGCCACCCGATTTACTGTTATCAGCGAACCACAGTTAAAGCGGCGATACCGGCCTCATCGGCCGCACGTAAAAGGGCCTCGCGGAATTGTTCCGGGGCAATCTGCCCACTGATTGCGTCGACGCAGGCTTTAACGGCGGCGATATATTCCTCACCATCATCGGAAGGCCACTCATTGATCAGGATTTGCGCTGCATCGCCGAGCGTCCCCACGATCTTGCGCGTTCTCGTACCGCGCAAAGCTAGACCAACCGGCGTGAACGCCGACGATGTATTCCAGCACATTGCGACCCCTCAAGGAACGAATATTGCCACGGCCGCCAGACTATAAGCATATTTGCTAAAATTCGAAATTGAAGATTCTGTGACCGATAGCAACACCGCTGGGACTAGCGTCACTTGAATGCTAGGTAACCGAGTATTTTTCTGTCGTCATTGGAAGAATTACATCGCGTCCGCATTTCGCCAACTTGAGAGGGTTTGGAAATGAACTGTCTGCGTGCGCTGCTTCTTTCTTCTCCATTACTTGCAACCAACTTCTGGACCGCAGACGTCAAGAGCGTTTCCTGGCCCGTCGACACGTCGCTTGATGAACAGGTGTTGGCGCGAGCGTCCGGTTACAGGAAGAAGGCGGCACCGTGTCGCCTGACGTGATCGTGCTCGTCGACTAACCGGGTGACCCGATCTGAAAGGCCATTGCGGACGCCGCGGGATGGCTGGCCTCAACGGTTTAGGGGATGCGATATCAATCATGATGCCGTCATATAAAGTCGGCGGTCGCCATCGTAGATTGTACCGATCGCGTTGAAATCCCAATTGTTGTAGTGCCAACTGCTTCCGGGTGCCTGGCTTCCCCTGGGCGGCTTGGCGTCTCTCACGGCTTTCGAGTCCGCTCGTCGACCGCCCCCCACGCCGTGGGTTCAGGGCGATCCGACGACCGCCCATTCGAACCGGCGCGGGTGAGCTATTTGGCCACGTGCCACACTCCTCCAACGCCATCGCCGTTGACTTCACCGGCTTTCTTATCCTCGACATAGGTGTAAAGCGGCTTACCCTCATGGGCCCACATCTCTTTGCCATCCGCAGCTTTGACGAGAGACCATTCGCCTTCCGCCTTGGCCTTGGCTCCAGCGTAGAACGCCGGCCACTTCTTCAGGCAATCGCTATCGCAGTTGGATTTGCCTTTTGTATCTTTGTCGAATGTGTAAAGCACCATGCCCTTTTCAGTGGCCAGGACCTTGCCCATTTTCGTCTCGACCATCTTGGCCGGCTCGGCCGCAAAAGCAGACACGGTTAAAGCAGTTAACGTACCTATCGCGATCAATATCGTTCTCATGATTTTTCTCCCATTCGGCAGTGCCGGCGGAATGCCAGCGGTACCGATCTAACTGACAAAAACGCCCAACTATGAAAGCGGTTCCGCCCATGGCCCCACGCCGACAGGCGCCGGCAATCGTACGACGGGGTGACACGATGGTCTCTCATCACATGTTCCGGGAAGCGATCGCGCCGCTGGAGCGAGAGCAACCAACCGCACGCTGGCACCTTGAAGGATCGGTCGACTTTCGCTCTAGCGGGGATTTGGGAAATTTGGCGTCACCCGGTCGGCATCGATATCCGTACCTTCGCCGTCGACCGGGTCACCTTGCAGCACATGGTGTTATATAATGGAGAGCCATGTGATAGCCAGAGCCGGTACCGGGAACATAGCCATAGGTAGTCATAATATGTTCGCTCATAGGTAATCCGAGGGGGGCGCATGTCGCCACCCTGACCCGGAGTGCCGCCGATGTCGAAGCGCTGCGTGGGGTGTGATTAGGCATGGAAAAGGACCCCGCAAATGGGGTGATCGGCGTCCAAACGGGGGTCTGACTCATTCCTCGATGATGTTTTGGATTCTACTGGCCTGGTTTCTGAAGGAGAATCAGCGCCATGCGAGCCCGTTTTCGGCTTTTCCGATCTGATCCCTGCCGAGTTGAACGTGGAGGCAGTGCATCACAGACCCGACGTGATCGTCGTCGCCGCATGTGGTCAGTCCCGAGGTTGCAGGTGTCCCGAATGCGGTACGACCTCTCATCGTGTTCATAGTCGCTATCCTCGGATGATTGCCGATCTGCCGTGTGCGGGTCGAAGGATCGAACTGCATCTGACTGTCCGACGCTTCGTTTGTTGTGCCGACCAATGCCGCCGAAAGATTTTCGCCGAGCGCTTCGGTGATGACATAGTCCGACCCATGGCCCGCCGGACAGCACGCCTGGACACCTTGGTTCACCATCTCGCTTTGGCA
>NZ_JARFVE010000022.1:0-37090 GCF_029194105.1 Rhizobium mulingense
CCAAGCGCTGATCTACAGCATATGGGGGGTCAAAATTGGACGCCGATAAGGGGTGAACTTTGGACGCCGATTGACAGTGACCGTTCTCGACTGTGGCGTCCTTTGAGTGGGGAACGACCGCCGTCAGGATCCCGAAGAGTTGGAGACTGAGGTCTTGTTGTAGATCGCTCCTCCGCTATGTCGATAGCTGGAGGATGTCACATGCCAACGCACGACAAACACTTCCGCATGCTTTCGGAAGCGGTACAGGCTTGGTACCGCTATTACGAGGTCGAACCCGACGACCAGGCGTCGCAAACCTTGTGCTCGGCCGCCATCGAGTTCTTCAACGAAGGCGCGAGATCGTTAGAGGATGTCACGACGCTGCTCATCGGCACCTATGTCGGCAGGTGGGCAACACGTGTAAACGCGCCGACGTCGGCTGCCGTTCACTGACCTGCCCGATTGACTGCATAACCAGGCTTCGCCCTGAGCATTCTTAATCGATCGACAGCTTCCAGCCGACGGCCACGACCTCACTGGAACCGAACTCGCCTCGCGACGCCATCTTCTGGAAGGGCTGGTGCCGGCAGGCGGCGAAGACGCCCTTCGACTGTCCGAGGAGATCGAGACGGACGGAGAGGTTCTCCTGCGCATCGCCTGCGACCACGGGCTTGAGGGGATCATCGCCAAGCGAAGGGACGCCACCTATCGACCCGGTCGGCTGGGTGAAGATCAAATGTGTCCAGAGCGATGGCTTTTTAATCATTGGGCATGAGAAGTCGACGGCGTCATTGCGGGCATTGGGCGGCTGCTGCTCGCCGCGCAGAGGAAAAGAGCTGGTATGTGGGGGGAGTGGGAACCGGCTTCAGCGAATATTCTGCGGGTGAGTTCCGGAAACAGATAGACAAACTGACCATCGGCAAGCCCCCTGTCGATACGGACGGAAGTGAAATGCGGTCTTCGTCGATCCGAAGCTTGTTGCCGAGATCAAATATCGAGCGTGGACGCACGACGGGAAGCTGCGGCACGCGTCATTTAAGGGGCTGCGCGACGCTGCTGATAACGCAGGCGTTTATGAGGTGCAATAATTCGCCGGCGCCGCTACGACCCGTAGCGGCCAATTCACGCCCGCGATGGGCTGAAATCCGTCCCTGGTCGCTGAATGAGGTTGCAGTTTACAATTTCTTCCGGTCCTCCTGCTTAGGTGTGATTATCCGCACGAAGCGATAGAGCCATGGAACCGGCTGGAAACCTGCGACACGACATCGAAGCGGCACTGCAACGTCAAAACTTGACGGGTTGGCAGCGAACGTTTCTTGCCGACATCCACGCTCGCCTTGAGCGTTCTGGCGGAAATGCTCGCCTCTCAACAGTGGCGAAAGACTTTCGAGATTCTAAGGCAGCGCGCTCGGCCCGCCCCATCGCAATCCGCGGTCGTTCCCTTTCCCCGATCTCGCCACCAGCCCAAGAAAATGTTCGTCCCCAGTTTTGGTAGAGCAGGCAGACGGCTGGCCATTGGGCTCCTGATCGTTGCTGCTGTGGCCGTCGCACAGCAGGTATCCGATTTGGGAGGGCAATTTCAGTCAACTCCGGCACAGCGAGGACATCTGTGGCCCAGGAATTCACGGTGACCGACGGAGACACCGTACACGTCGTTGGCGATGCCGCCGGAACACGTTTGGTGGGCTTCAACACGCCGGAGAAGTTCTCGCCCCAATGCTAATATGAGCGCCAACAGGGCGAGCGGGCGTTGGCGCGGCTTCGAGAGCTGGTTGCCGGCGGCAGCACCGAACTGAGAAAAGTCGCGTGCTTTTGTCCGCCGGACACCGAAGGTACGAAGAAATGCAACCATGGCGCCCTTTCGGGATGCTGTTGGTTGACGGGAAGGATGTCGGCAGCATTCTGATCAGCGAAGGCCTTGCAGTACCATTCGTCTGCGGCCGCAAGAGCTGTCCTCCGAGGCCGAGACCATGGTGCAAGGCATAGCCGACGAAATCCGGTGGACCCGTTGGATAGTGAGCGCCTTATGACGACCATCGAAAAAAGCGCGCCCCTGACTCCTTTTTTGAAAGGAACGAAATGGGAACATTCCTGAGGCGCTCTATTCCATCTCGAATACGGAGGATCCGGCATGCCTACGGTGTTGTTCAGACACGACCAAGACATCTCGCTTAATGATGTACTGAAGATTGCAGTAGAACGTTGCAGGCAGTGCTATGAAGTGTTCGCGGAAGATGGTTCGAGGTCTCGTCGGACGCTATGTCGCGGCGAGCGCGGGACGTGTCTGATGCCCTCGATTTCAGTGAAGAACCATATTTCTCGCCGGAGACGACGAGGAAGGTTCTTAAGCTTCGCAATGCGGTGTGGGGTATGTGCTTCGACTATCTCGGTGAATGCGGCCACCTGGGCAAATCAACCGACCTTCTCAGGATGGACCAGGACCTGGAATACGTCGTCGAAAAACTCGTCATCTACCACCTGTCTCCTCAGGAGATCGAAGAGGCTGAGGCCGAGTAGGCGCATGAAGGCCAGTTGTTTCGCTGATCTTGGCATCGGCGACGACACGGAGCCTCGGGGCAGCATTTGACATCTCTTCATACTTCAAGATCCGGACAATTTTGATATTGCAGTTTCTGAAGCGATGCCTCGAGGTCGAGCTTGAAGCCGGTTGCGGCGTAGTCAAACGAGACGTCTCCGAAAGCGGACAGGCTCGTATTGACCAAGCGGGAGCCGAAGCCCTTCTTCTTTGGGGCTTCCACGGCTGGGCCACCGCTCTCTTGCCAATGGAGATTGAAGCGATCGTCGCCGACATTTTTGCGCACGGACCACTCGATCTCGACAGTTCCTGTATCCCCTGATAGAGCCCCGTACTTTGTCGCATTGGTGACAAGCTCATGCAGCACGAGGGCGAAGCCAAGAGCCGCTTGCGGGTTCAGGCTGACTGCCGGACCGCTTGCTTTGATGCGGCTCGGTTCAACGCCGAGATTCACCGCGGTCGCTTCGATGATCGTATCGACGGCTGCGGATAACCAGTTCTTCTGCAGCAAAATATCGTGCGCGTTTGCATATGCCTTGATGCGCGACGAGATCGACTGCTCCGCGGCTTCGATGCTGGCGGCGTTCCGGAATGACTGGTTGGTGATCGCCTGAACGACTGCCAGCGTGTTCTTGATGCGGTGAGAAAGTTCGTGCATCAGGACGCGCTGTCGCTCCTCATTTTCCCGCTGCTCGGTTCGATCCCTGAGGATCTTCACGAAGCCTTCGAGTTCGCCATCATCCGATCTCAACGCCATCATCTGGCCCGACGCCCAGAATAACGAGCCGTCCTTTCGAAGGTGCCAGCGCTCATCATCTCCATGGCCCTGGGTCAGTGCGGCGGTCATTTCCCGTTGAGGAATGCCCGCCGCGCGGTCTTCCTCAGTGAAAATAACGGCCACGGGATGGCCGACGATTTCGGTCTCATCCCATCCGAGAATTCGGCGGGCACCCTCATTCCAGGTGATCACTCGGGAGTCGAGATCCAGGGCGATGATCGCATATTCGATGGCACTCTGAAGGATTGCTTCGAGAAAGCGCTCCCGAGCGCGACTGGAGGTGGAAATGGGGTTCATGATTTTATTCTGCGCCTGATCCTTCCGGTCGCGCAAGCGGAATTGCCTTACCTCATCCCATACAGGCGCAATGACAACGCCATCGAACCGTGACTCCCGGACGGGCTGGTCGGGAAGCCTGCCGCATAGGCCAAGTCGGTCGATCGTCTTTTAGGAAAAAGACGGCGTGCGACGTTATCGGACCTCTTATTGAGCGTGGAAGGATGACGACCCAATTTGACAAAGACTTACCTTCGGTATCGTCAGAAGCAGCCTTGGCCGACCGGAAAGAACTTGCGGCGGTCGCGTTCGAACGAATAGGATGCCGATGGTCGTCAATGACGCGCGCAAGCCGGATCTGCCGATCGGGCTGGCCTACAGATCATTCCTCGAGCTGACCGGTTGCGCCGCCGGAGAGGTGCTGGGCCGGAATTGTCGTTTCCTTTAGGGCCCGGCGACGTCTCCGATCGCCGTCGCCGAACTTCGCGCTGCATCGCCGACGAGCGGGAGGTGAGCGTCGAGATCTTGAATTATAAGAAGAACGGGGAGCAGTTCTGGAACCGCTTGCATTTAAGTCCCATCCATGGGGACGACGGAAGGATGCTTTATTTTTCGGATCGTAAATCGACATGACGGAGTACCGGCGGATAGAGGCGCTGGAAGCGTCCGAGCATCGGCTGCTGACGGATCGGCCACCGGTCGAAGAACGTCCTCGCCATCGCGGACAGCATTGTTCGCCTCACCAACGCCGACGATCCGGCCGGAGGCGGGCAAAGAGGGCGAGATTGTAAGCGACCACCGATGACCAGACATAAGCCTTGAAGTGGTCGAGCCCACGCCAGGTGCAGCGCCCCAAGCCACAAGCGCGTTTCAAACATGAGATGCCGGCCTCGATGCCGGCGCGGAAGTTTCTGAGCTTGCGATAGACCCCGGCTACCGACCATATCTTCGATCTTGAGGCCGCACTTCTTGTGGAAGGCCATGTCGCGGATGCCGCAGGCTTTGGCTCGGCTCAAATTATCGCGGCTGGCATAGCCGGCCCTGATGCGGCGCCTGGCCATAAAAGGCGATGTGGCGTTCCAGCATCGGCAGCAAACGCTTGCTGTCTGCCGGTTGCCGGTTTCGACGACGAGGTCGAGGACCAGTCCGCTTCTGCCGGTGGTCAGATTGAGTTTGTGGCCGTAGTCGACGTCGCGGCTGCCTTCGACGATGATGTCGGCATGCGGCTCGAAGAGGCTCACCAGCTTCTCGCCAGCCGGCACCGGCTCGCCGGCCAGGACCCGCCGTTCGGTCTGGCCGATGATCCGGTCGATCAGCAGCTTATAGTGGCGGGGCTGGGTCTGCCACAGTTCGCCGGCCGGGCCAGCCGTCAGGGGCAACTGTTCACTCGCCTGCTGCAGATAACTCAAGGTCGTGCGCGTGATCTTGAGCAGTTCGCGGTAGTGCTTGATCCGTTTGGGGCGGCCGCGGGTATTCGATCGCTCGAGCCCGCTTCTTTGCCGCGCGGCGGTGGTCGTGCCATGGGATGGCTCTACCCAGTGCCACGGCCTGCTGCAACAGCCGCACCGTCACCCGGACAGCGTCCCATAATAGGCTACGGTCGCTCGGCTCATGGATCAGTGCGGCGGTGACGTGCTGTCGACGCGCACGACCTTGCCACTTTCCAGCTTCTCCTGCCGGGCGCTCGCCAGCAGCACCCTGCCAGAATAATTTTGCCCTGCGAGGAAAAGCAAAATTCGTGCGTGTTTGTGCCTGTGGTTCCCGAGGTTGCGAGTGTCGCGGCATTCAGGATAGAACGAGCGAGTTCCATCTCAGTGTGCTCCAAGCATTGGCGGCGACGAGGAGGCTGCTGCAGCAATGTTATACGCAGAGGACTTTGGTCGTCAAAGCTAAAGGTGACATTCAAAACGACGATCGTTTTCTCAGATGCCACCCGCTTTTCAATTGGATGCTTGGCAGAGGGGAATTGGACGCGGCGGTGGTGCTGGATGATCCTGCTTATATCTTGCGATGATCGGCTCCAGCCGCTCTTTCGGCCAGAACTGCGGAGAGCCGATCTCGCCAAGGCAGGTAGCGTTCCAGTATGATCCAGCGCTTACTGGCGACTTGCCCGATGTCGTTGCCCGGCCGACCGCGGCGATGTCGCGCGCCTCCGGGTAGATATAGAGCGTCGTCGGATTATCCTTGACCATCGACAAGACTTCCGGGGTCTCTTCCGGCGACCAGCTGGTGCATCCGTCGCTTCGCCCGCCCGCATAGGTGACCAACTTCCCGACAGGGACATAGCCTTTCCGATCGGCATATGGGCTCTCCGGCTTTTTCTGCATGCAGATCCCAGAGACGAGCGCCGCAGCATGCCCGCCGATGGCGCGTTGTCTGGCGTTGGCGGTATCGCCGATCCCATCGAATTGAACAAACGAGCGGGTCAAAACCGCCTCTCTGTTAGAAGGCGCCAGATAATAGCCTTTGAACGAGGTCTTGATCTCGCTTGTCAGATACGCGCCGGCGGTCAAGTTTGAGTCCAGCGCGTTGCCAAAATTCTTAGCGCATTCCCGGCCGTTGGAGAAGTTGACCACGCCAGGGAGGTTGAGGCCGCCACCATGCCCTGCCGAGATCACCCGAAACGACTGCTTCGCCTCGCAGATCACGTAGAACCGGCCAACTGTCAGATCGTTGGGTCGTGTCGCATCCATTGCGAAGTAACAGGCGTTCTTGACCGTTCCCTCCGCGACCTTCTCCAGATATAACCTCCGCGCCCGCTCCAGAACCACGCGCGTGATCTGGCCTTTCCCGTCGCCGACGTAGTCTGCTATCCAAGCCGGGAAAGGCGAACTCTTGCCCGCGGCACGTGCGGGAGTTGATCCGGACAGCATTGGTGCCAGGATGACCAACCCCGTTGCTAGCAAAAGGTTGAGCCTGGAACGCATCTGGTGCTCTCCGTGATGTAAACAAAGACCTGAATGACATCGATCATCATGACAGAGGCGACAACGAGGTTCGATAGTTCGCAATTATGCCTCGACACTCCTTAACAGCGCACTTCCAATCGGGTCGCAACAATCTGCGAGTAGTCTGTGCCCACTGGATCGTTGAAGAACATCGTCGTCAGCATCGCCTGATTTTCGGAAAGGATTTCTTTCGAGCCAGGCCTGACGACTTTGTGAGTGCAACCGCTAAAGCCTTCGCCCGAGATTTTCAGATCGGCATCGCTGGCAAAATCGAGAGCAGTATAGAGTGTCGGATCATAAACGCCGAAAACAATCAATCCTTTGAGCGGCGTCTTGGCCATTGGCTTCTGTGCGAAAGACAGGGTGAGGGAGCCGTTCTCATAGGTCCCATGCAGGATGTCCGGCTTCGCAAGCGCGAGTGTTTTCCCATTGATCGTGATGTTCATATAATAGTTGTACTGCGCAAGCGACTCCCGGACTGTTTTGGCGACGGCAGCAACTTCCGCAGGGTCGAGGGCATTGTTGCGGTTCTTGTCGTAGTCGAGCAGCACTGACGACGAAAACACCTCATCGAACTGCCATGTGTCGCGCAGCTCCTGGAGGCTTCCATCGGGCGCCGCGACCGCCTCGAATTTCGCATCAACGAAGATATGGGGATGGGCGAACGTGTTAGTCGGCATCCCGAGGAGGAGAAGTGAAATTGCCATAGTGGCGTGGCGGCGTTTGTTCGCGAGGCTCATGCTACGTGAGTGTCGAGAAGATTGCGACGGATTTAAGTTTCGATCGCCGTGGTTTACCGGAATGCACCTTCCGCTATTTCGCCGCCGAGACGTTGGTCGAGTTCCTCGTGCTGGCCGTTGCGGCAACTTGGCGATTCACGCCGCCACCGCGCGCCTATCGCTGCGGCAGCACAGCCGGCTTCGACGCATCTTCATTCAGACAAGGCGATGGCAAAAATCATCGTCACGCCCGGGCGCGCTGGCCCTGTCGAGATTGCGGCCTTCCTGATGAAAGGCGACATCGATCCGCTGGACGCCAAGAAGTGACCGTCGTCTTGTCGACCCCCCCTGCGGGAATAGAGCCAATCAAGCGTGCGGCGCGCCAGTGGGAGGATGGCACTTGGCGCGAGAACGTGCCGTTGCGGCAAGTGGAACATCCGTGTCGATTCTCGCGTCAGCGATTTTGAGCTTGCTCGGGCTTCCGGCGAGATTGAAATTGGGAATTGGAATGCCTTCACTGCAAACACACCGGATCTTCGTTTTACGTGGCGCAACTTTCCTCAAACGAACCCGCGCCCGTGCGGTATTTGGCCACATCCTCGCCGAGGCCGGAGCCGGAATAACCGGGTCACTCTCATCACATCAAGGGTGCCTGCCACGAGCAAACGCCTAATAATTGGCGCGAAGCCAAACCGCGTCGGTGACAGGGCACTCACAGTAATGGGCAGGTGCGGCTGTGGGCCGGCAATTGCTTATTTTGACGCGTCGCTTTTGTTGGCATGCGCCTGAATTTGCGTGCATCGCTCGATCAGGTGCTCGAACGGCTCGGAATCGCCGAGCAGCAGGCCGTCGTCGACCATGCGCACGTAATCCTCGCCGAGCGCACGCAGACCTTCTCCGGATGGCGTCAGAACCAGATTGCCGTTGACGGCTGCGGCGTAGTCGATGGGCGAGCGGTCGGCCGCCTTTTCCGCAAAAAACATGGATTTGTGTTTCGCCACGGCATTGGCGAGTTGCCGATCCGCGGATGCTTTGTCGGCGAAACCAGCATCGTCCAGCCGGACGACATCATGCCAGTGGCGGGCAAAACGATCGCCGCGAAGGCGCTCCTGCAGGCAGAAGACATGGATGGCGGTCGCTTTCTCCCAGAACGTCCGCTCCGCGTGCATGACGCGGGGACTCGCTTTCGGAAATTCGACACCATCAACCTGGCCCGACGCGTCACAGTCGATATCGCGGATACTGGCCGGCTCGCCGGTCGACGCGCTCCGAATTCGAGCATGACGCTCGGGGCGACATAGCCGGATCCGCTGCTCACCGCTTCATAGTCGAGGTAGAGCGTATCGTCCTCGAGGCGGATTGCCGCCGGAAGAGATTGAACGCGCAACGCGCCATAACCGGCTCCACCGAGCCCGCCACCCAGACCGGAAGCCGCTTTCGCACCTCGCTGGTCCAGTGTTTCTCCTCGCTGCGGGTTTTCGGCAGTGCTTCGTCATTGTCGCCAACAGTCCGGCGCCAGGGCGCGGATATCGTAGGTCAGGTCGACATCCTCGGAGAACCTTTTGATGACACCGTAGGCTTTCGAAAGCGAGGTGCCGCCCTTGAAGACGAGATGCTCACCGAGCTTGGACGAAAAGAGCGTCTGCAGCGTCCAGACGACCCAGACATCCTTTTCGAGGAGATGAATGGGCCGTCCGCTGTGGTCGGCTGCCACAGCCAAGGCTTCGCGCCGGTCATCTTTGACAAGCTCAGGAATAGATCAGCGATGCGCAGCCCTTCCTACGCTTCTTGCAAGCCAGGTCGGAAACTGCGGAGCCGCCGCCACCAGCTCGCCGAACGCCTCCGGCGGCAGCTTTCGCTTGATCCGCGACAGTGCTTCATCGGCCCTCTCCGGCCCAAGCCATGCAAGTGCGCGGACCGCCACGCCAGCAGGTCGATCGGCCAAGGCCAATTGCCAGCGCGGCACGTGCTTGAGCTCGACCGTCTGCTGTCCAAGGGTCATCGTCCGGCTACGGCCGGATGTCAGGTAGACGGAGCGGACCGGGACCTGGGAGGTCAGGCCCAGGGCATTTGCCGCGGCGGCGCCATTCGAGACGATGACCTCACCGCGCTGCTGCGCCACCGCCTCTACGGCCTGTTCGACCGTCGGCGGCCGACTGCCAAAGCGACTTTTGACGGGCCGCATATAGATACCACGGCCCGCCCGGACGAGCTCGCCACGCTCGGCCAGGCGCGACAGAGCCTGATCCAGGGCGGCTCGATTTCCGAGATGCAAAAAACTCTTTGCCGAAAGCGCGGATCCTTCCGGCAGTCGTTCAGCATGTCCCATGATTTGCTATGTCAGCTTTTGCATGGCATTTCTCTTGTCAGAAATATATGCAAGTTTCTGACAGTTTGCAATGAGAGGGGAAGACGGCGAGCCCGGACGGTGCTGACCAATTTTTATCGGTCAGTGACCCGCTGTCTCTTCACAATCACGATTCATCTATCAGGCCGTCAAACACTTCCACCATCGCATCGCTGATGGCCTTGCCTAGCGCGGCTGCAGCGTTTGCAAGCGCCTCGTCGTCCATATCGCGAGCGGCCATCGCAAAAGCAGTTCCCTCGGACGTTATGATTTCCCGCGCCCGCTCAATTGCCCAAAGGCCGAAGTCGCTGCGGCTGCTGATTTCCACGGTTTCCATGTTGTCCCCTGATTTGTTCGAGAGGACGGCTTATACCGATTTGCCGGACAATGCAGTCTGAAAACCGAGCCCGAGGACCGACTTCGATCTGTCTCGTGAGCGCATTCCCTACGGGAGCGTGCTCTATTGCGCCGCACCTTGGCGACTGCGGTGTCACCAGCATTTGTACTGCGGTATAATTTGGAAGCTATGTGGGGGTCAATGGTTCAATTTTGCCGCTCCGATAGCACCCATTTGTCATATCACTGAAAAACTTCTGACCTAACGAGGCTTTCCGGGCCTCCGTTCAGGGTGCGGCCGTCGATCAGGAGTGACGAAATCATGTTGGAACGTGTTGGCAGCGGATCGAAAGAGGTCGAAACCCTGGTCGTGGACCTCGGCCAGAAAGACGTGACTGGCCGTTCTGCATCGACAAAAACCATCGACGCCGGCGAAATACGCAAGATCGCGCCGAGCGGCAACGGGCAGGCACTCGACATCTCCGCTGCGCGGGGCTTCGTCGGATTTACCCAGAGCAAAAGCGGCGCCACCGCGATCCTGGTCGATGCAAAGGTGAGCACGCCCGAAACCGACCCGGGCAACGATCTCAAGATCGACCTGGACGGCTTGAAAAAGGTTGCCGCTTCCGAATTCGGCAGCACCGTGCCCAATAATATCACTCACCTGTTCAACCCGACCATCGAGGCGATGGCCAACCAGTTTTACGGGGGAGACAGCGTCGAGGTCCGCGACAGGTTCAAGGCCGACGTCAAGGCGCTTCTCGGTCCGCTGCTCGACAAGGTTGGCGCGGGAGAAATCGGCATTGGCGATCTCGCCGGCAACCTGGAGCGCCTGACCTCGCGTCTGATCGCTCCCGGCGGCAAGGAAGTCTGGGGTTACCGTCACGCGGTGCAGACCGCGCTGGAAGGGCTCGTCATGAGCGCCAGCCTCGTCTCGAAGATGCCGGCCAATCCGGACTGGGACAAGAATTTCTCGCCGCTGCCTTCCAGCAATCTCGCCAGCTATTCCTTCAACGACGTCATGGCTATGATCATGGTCGGCACTGGGCTGGCCGGCAAGGAGATCGCCGCCAACGGCTCAGGTGACGGACGCTTCTTCGCCGGCAGCGGCGGCGACGCCTGGATCGCCGAGCGTATGTTCGGCACCAAGGACAATGGCTGGAGCAAGACCATCCAAAATCTCGATCTGCCCTATATCGACAGCGACTATCTGACATCGAGCCTCAAGAAGATGGACCTTGTCATGTCGGGCTCGGATGCCATCGAGCCGGTCGTGGAGCGCCCGATCGACGAGAACGACATCCTGGAAAGCAAGCTGCTGCGCGGCTACGCTCCGTCGACCGCCTATGAGCCGACGCTGAAGAAGCTCGACGAACTCAAATACGGCATTCTCGGCGACGCCGTGAAGGACGTGAGCCGGGATTTCGTCGCGCCCGACAACATGGACCACCTCGACCAGCTGACGCCGGAACAGAAGGCGACGCTGCTCTACGATCTCATCGAGATCAAACAGCAGTTCAATGGCTATATGAACCAGTATGGCGACAGCGTGCCCGATGGCGAGCGCGTCGGCAAGGACCTCGATGCGCGGATCGAAAAGCTGACGGCCGATCCGGCGACGCAGCAGCATCTCTCGGATATCTTCGCGAGCGGCATGAAGGAATATCTGCAACGCCCGGCGAATTCCGATCTGCTCACCAACATCGAAGACGCCTATCTGATCGATATCGGCGGCGGCAAGGCGATCGACCGGGCGCTGAGCGCCGGCAAGAGCTTCGAAGATGCCCTGAAGGATTATTATTCCGAACTCAACACGCTCGTCGATCTCCTGCCCCAGGATTATATCGACGCGCATCTCGACGCCGCGAACGTCACCTTCTCGAACGTCATCAAGGAACATTATATCGGCGACGGCCAGGGTGTCGATCTCGAGCCGCTGCTGTCGGGTCCGGATGACACCTTCGTGCCCGGCGCAACGAATGACGCCATCAGCCAGTTGGCAAACACCTTCGCCGAGGATTTCATCAGCAAAAACGGCCCGGCCGATGGCGGCGAGACGCTGAAACAGAACCTGGCACAGGACATAGCACGCGACGTCGACGGCGTTCTGCGGATGATGCGCGGCGGTATGAAGCTCGACGATGCGCTTGCCTCCTTCAAGGATTCGCTCGATCTGCCGCGCCAGACCCGGACACCTGCCGGCATCGATGCCGAAGTGTACAAGGCCGGTCTGATGCACGCCGTGCAGATGCTGACGATGTCGAGCGTGCTGGTGGCGCGCGGCCTCGGTGTCGGCGGCAAGTGGACGCCGGCCGATATCGCCGCTGCGGTCGGCTCGGCGACACAGATCGTCGGCATGACGATGGAAGGTCTCGGCAAGAACCTCGACGTTGCCGGCAAACCGTTCAGCGCCTTCGGCAATCAGCCTGGCAGCTGGGGCAAGGGGATCTCGATGAACTTCTCGCCGAAGACGATGGAAGCGGCAGGCAAGATCCTCGGCGCGGCCGGCGGCCTCGCCATGGCCGGCCTCGGCTTCTATTCGGCGTCGCGGTCGATGAAGGCCGGCGACCGCGCCAAGGGCGCGCTCGAAATAATCGGCGGCATTGCCGGTACCGGCAACGCGCTCATCGGTTTCTCCGAGGCGATGCTTTATCTGACCAATGCCATGTCCCGTGCCTTTTCCGGACTCGGAACGGTGGCGCCGGAAGTCGTGACCATCTTCAGCAGCGCCGCCAAAACCGGCCTTGCCGCGGCCGGACTGGTCACCGGCCTCGTTGCCTCGGCCGTCGGGCTAGCGCTTGGCCTGTGGGATATGGCCAATGGCGTGAAGAAGCTCGACAAAATGGAAAAGCAGCTGAACGAGAAGCTTGAACGCTACACCGGCGAGTCCGTGCATCTCGAATTTGGGCCAGACCCGTCATTCATCTGGTAGAGGCAGAGGGGCGGCAACGATGACCGCCACAGCCTGGGAAATACCCTGCGACCCCTCGGTAAAAATGTGATTTTTGATCTCCAGGCGCGAGGCCGCTGCATTTTATGCAACCGCGATGTCGCGATCGGGCTTGAATTATCACGCAAAGGTCGATCTTATGCCTAACGTAAGGTAAACGACGTCATCCGCGAAAAGCGGAAAAAGAAAATCAAAGGGAACGCATGTCATCGATCGCACCAGCATCTTCGGATATCGATACGGTTTCATTTCTCCGGCTAAACGCCAATTCCGATCCAAAGTCCGAAAATTCCACGAGCCAGGGCAAAACCACGAGCACCACGGTCAAGAAGGCATCGCCTTTTGCCTCTGACGGGACCACGACGGCAGCCCTGACGATTTTCTCCTCTATATCGGCGCAGACGAGCAGTCCGAAGTTCGTTTCGCTGGCCGCCACGTCGAATGGCACGTCCCGCCCTACCGCGCCGATCCAGCCGGTCATCGATCTCCTGTTCAATTCCGATTTCATGAGCGAGATCAATCAGGGCTTCATGGAAGGGCTGAAGGACAAGGACAAATCCTTCGAGAGCATCGACGTCGTCAAAAACCCTCACAATTACACTGCCGAGCAGAAACTGATCATGTATCTCGATCTGCTTCAGACCAAGGCGACCTTCGGCCAATACAAGGACAGCCTCGGCGACAACCAGCGCGGCATCTACAACGACCAGGAGATCCTGAAGGATCTCGACAAGTCGATCGCCATCCTGGGCTCGGACCCCGACGTCAACTCGCTGATGACGGAGAAGGCGCTGAAGGCCTTCAAGCTGATCTTCTCCGGTTATCGCGTGGCGCCGCCCGATACGAACAAGGACGCTTCCGAGATCATCAACGACACGATAACGCGTGACGAGAAGATGAAGGACCTGCGTACGAAGGTCGAGGATGCCTTTGAGCGCGACATCGTCAATGGCGGCCTGCTGAATGACGGTCTCAAATCCGGCAAGGACGTCACCACCATTCTCAAGGAATATAATGCCGCCCTCGGCTTCTATTCCATGGTGCTTCCCGACGATTTCGTAAAGCAGCGCTCGGCGATTGCCGACAAGACCTATGCCGAATTCTTCGACAAGAACGTGCTGCCGACGATCTCCGATCCGACGACGGCGCTCGATGGCCTGATCCGCATGGGACTGGCCGGCAACAAGACCGAGCGGGAACTGAAGGGGCTCGGCTCCATCCTGCCGGTTATGGATTTCGACCAGTCGCTCGGGCTCGGCGGCAGCCTGTTCCCCGATCTCAAGATCGACCTCGACGGTTTGAAAAAGGTTGCCGCTTCCGAATTCGGCAGCACCGTGCCCAACAATATCACCCACCTGTTCAACCCGACCATCCAGGCGATGGCCAACCAGTTTTACGGGTCAGACAGCCCCGAGGTGCGCGATCAGTTCAAGGCCGACGTCAAGGCGCTTCTCGGTCCGCTGCTCGACAAGGTAGGCGCCGGAGAAATCGGCATCGGCGATCTCGCCGGCAATCTGGAGCGCCTGACGTCGCGCCTGAGCGCACCCGGCGGCAAGGAGGTCTTGGGCTACCGCCATGCGGTGCAGACCGCGCTGGAAGGGCTCGTCATGGGCGCCAGCCTGGTCTCGAAGTTGCCGGCCAATGCCGAGTGGGACAAGAGCGTCTCGCCGCTGCCCTCCAGCAATCTCGCCAGCTATTCGTTCAACGACGTCATGGCGGCGATCATGATCGGCACCGGGCTGGCCGGCAAGGGCATTGCCGCCAACGGCTCAGACGGCGGGCGCTTCTTCGCCGGCAGCGGGGGCGACGCCTGGATCGCCGAGCGCATGTTCGCCACCAAGGACAATGGCTGGAGCAAGACCATCCAAAGTCTCGATCTGCCCTATATCGACAGCGAATATCTGACATCGAGCCTCAAGGACATGGGACTTTCCATGTCAGGCCTGATGAAGACGCTGATGCCCGGCACGGATGTGATCGATCCAATCATCGTCGACGGCAAGACCGCCGAAGAGGCGATCAAGAAGATCATCGCCCCGAGCCTCGACGCGCTGGCGGAAACCCTGTTCAAGGGCAATGCCGATGCCATGGCGCAATACAAGACCAATTTCACGACGATCTTCACCGCGCTTTGGGCGACGATGCGACCGGGCGGCAGCGTCGAAACGATCAAGGCCGACCTTGCCAAGCTGATCGACAAGACCGCGACGGCGGCGCCGGCAGGGGTCGATCCTGTCAAATACAAGGCGGCGCTCTCTTCCGGCGTGATGTCGGTGCTCACCGCATCCCGCTCCATCTATGCCGGCCTCAACATGACCAGCCCGACCTGGGACAGCATCGGCATCGTGGTTCTGCACGCCCTTGGCGCTCTCGCGCACATGGGCAGTGCGCTCGGCTCGGCGATCAAAGCCTCGAATTTTTCGCTGCTGGATGGGATCAGTTCACTCGTCGGCGTTTCCGACGAGCTGGCGCGGGCGCAGCGCAGCGTGCTCTCCGCCTTTTTCAAGAATACCGGGACGACGGTTGGCGCCGTTGCCGGCGTCGCTTGGCTGCCGGTGGAATATTACCAGTTCCTGCAGGGGCTCACCAGTGGCAAGGGCGATCCGGTCGATCTCATCTTCATGGGTATCGGAACCGCGGCGGACACGGTCGGCGCGATCGAGGGCATCGCAGGCGTTGCCAATATGCTGGTGAATTCCACCTTCCTCGGGCGCACGGGCGCAACGGTAGCGCTCGTCTCCGGCGGCTTCTCGCTCGCCTTCGCAGTCGCCTGCGCGGTGTCCTGGGCGGCCTGGGCGGGCTTTGCCATCTACCAGAGCATCAAGCAGGAAAAAGCCTTCCACAAGCAGACCGACATGATGAACGACATGCTTAAGCGCACTGTCAACGACACGGTCGGCATCTACGCCAAGACCGGCCCGATCGTCGGCGCCAAGGGCGGCGTCGCCCCCGCGCCCCGCGACCCGGAACAGCGCGAGCTGACCCCTGAGAACTGGGACGCGATCATCGCCGATATCGAGAAGCGCCGCGGTACGGCGGTGGGCTGATCCGGGACGCTTTCGCAACACCAAATATCTGGGTACTCACAGGCCCGGTTGGCGTAGAGGCAGTCTGGCCTGTGAACATTTGATAGCAATAAATTTAAGTATGAATTTCATGCGCAATCTGGATATCTGCTGCGCTTTACGGATAAAAAACGTTCAATTTTAATATAAAGGTCGATAAAGTTGTCAATGCCGATTGCAAGTTCCGAAAATTAACCATCGGTTAAGTTTAAACAATTGACCGGCCGTTTTTTTATCCATATCAAATCATGCATTCATTTTGATAACTCCTTGATGGAAGTGCTCATATGGCCGTAGATTCAGTGAACTCCGACCTCAACCTGGCGCTCGCAAACCCTGTCTCGGTGGAGCTGACGACCGATAAGACGGGTTCCAAGGACACCACCGGCAGCACGACGAAAAAGGTCGATCCGAACAGCGAGAGCGAGATACTCTCCGCTGCCGTGGACGCGTTTCTGCCAGGCATGATTTCCAACACCCTGATGCTGAACAATTCGCTTTTCAATTTCGCCAAGGAGGCGATCGACGAAGGCAGCGACGAGTAGCGTTCCCGTTCATCGTTTGCAGTTGACGTGTACCGAGTTGAGGAATTGCAATGAGTGGAGAAGAACTTTCCGGCCGCGCCTTCACGCCGCCCGTCGACGGCGTATCGACAGGCAATGTGCTGAAGACCTCGGAGATCGTGGCGGAGCGGATCGGACTGCAACCGGCGGATTTCGCCGGCCTTCGGCCAACCGAACTCACCTCTATTCCCAACACCCAGGGCCGCAAGATCGCGCCTGAGTCCGACGCCGTCCCGCCCTCCTATTCACCGGAAGGCAATACCAGGCCCTCCAGCATTCTCGAACGGCTGTCGGCATTCTTCATGCCCGTGGCCGGGAGCGGCCAGCCGGAGACGCCGCTGGTGCGATTTGCCGCGGACAAGGATCACAGCGGCCCGAAGATCGAAGACATCACGACATCGATCGACCGGCTGGAGAAATCACAGCAATTCGCAACCGGCACGACGCTGCTGTCGTCACTCACCCAGTCGGTGATGTCGTCGTCCAAACGGCTGACGCAGGGCCAGTGAATATCATGATCTCATCGGCCCTTGCGAGATCATCGATCTCTTCGCCCGCGCGCAAAGTCCTTCCGAAGGCCGCCATGCTCGCCCTCTGCCTGTTCCTCGCCGCCTGCAGCCAGGACGTGCTGACGGGACTCGATCAGCGCGATGCGCTGGATGCTCAGGTCCTGCTGGAACGCGCCGGCATCTCCGTCACCATGAAGAGCGAAAAGGGCGGGACCTATGCGATCATCGCTGAATCAGCCGATCATGCCCGGGCGATCGAGTTGCTGGCGGGCGCCGGTCTGCCGCGTCAGTCGTTCGGAAATGTCGCCGAACTCTTTCCCGGCAACGGCTTCCTTGTGACGCCTTACGAACAGAAAGCCCGGATGAGCTACGCCATCGAGCAGCAGCTTGCCGAAACGCTTTCCGGGCTTGACGGCGTGGCGACGGCGCGCGTCCATGTGGTGCTGCCGGAGGAGAACGGCCGCGGGCTCATCAAGGAGAAGGCGAGGGCGGCGGCCGTGCTGCAATATCGCCCCGGCGCCAATCTCAACGAGATCGACATGAAAAGCCGATCCGTTCTGGTCAACAGCATCCGTGATCTCTCTTACGAAGATGTCTCGGTGGTGGTCAGCCCCTGGTCGGAGGTCGGCGCGCCGGCGGCTCCTGCCACAGCCGCAGCGCCCGCCCCAGCAGCACCAGTGACGCCGGCACCCGCTGCGGCGCCATTCTCGATGGTGCAAAGCGCTCTCTCGGCTTTCAAAGGCCCCAATCTGGCCGTGATCGGCGCCATCATCCTCGCCATCGGGGCATGCCTGCTGCTGCTGTTGCCGCAGCGGAAGGAGCGCTGAGCATGCGCACGCCGCGTTCGGACGGCGAGGCGATCTCGGATGCCGCGAGGATCCGCAGGGCAGCGCTGCTTTCCGCGGATATGCTGCCGGCCGCCCGATGGGATGGGACCGCGCCGCTCCTTGCCGATGGGTCTACCCTGTCACCGCGGCTGTATCGGCGGCTTTTCACTGAGATCGCGGAAGCCCATGGCGACCCCGCCACATTTGCCGACGGCGCCCGCCGCCTGATTTCCATGGACGCGGGCGGACGCGCAACGGCCGCGCTCCGGGCGGGCCTCGCCTATCATCTCGCAGCCTTCTGCCCCGCGGTCGATCGCCCGACCCTTGCGAGGCTCAAGGCCGTCTACGGCGAGGAAGCGGTCGCATTCGCCCTCGGCCACATCAATCTTTCCACGGCAACGCCGCCGCTTGATCTGTTGAGCGAGCAGGCAAGGCATGTCGTCGAGGCCGATGGCTGGTCGATGCTGGCGCTTCTGGCAGACGAATACCGGATCTCTGCGGCATGGCGGTGGGCGGGCTGGCGCGACATGGCCGAAAACGGCTCGGCTTCCCTCTTGAAGAGCCCGGCGCTCGTTCTGGCGACGGCCGCTGTCGACGAGGTCGCCTCCATACAGGAAGGCGCCGGACGATGAGCTCGGGATTTGCGCGCCACGACCGCATCATTCCGGCGGAGAGTTTCGGCCAGATCAGAGAGGCGGCGCAAATTCTGGAGGCTGCCCGCCACGACGCCGCCCAATCGCAGGCGACACTTGCCGCCGCCAGCGAGCAGGCCGCCCAAAACGGCTATCGCGACGGGTTCGAACAGGGCGTTCGCGATGCCGCCGCACGGCTTGCCGCCTCGCTCGGAAAAGCCGAACAGGAAATTGCCAATCTCGACAGCTGGGTCGAGGCGGTGGTTCTGAAATCGGTCGGATTGATCCTCGGATCGATGGAGGCCGACGAGCGCACGAGGCGATTGGTCCGCCACGCCATATCCCAGACCGCTGAGGCCCAGGAGATCGCCCTGCATGTCGCCCCCGACGATGCCGCCATGATCGCCCGGGCAATTGCGGATATCGATCACCGCATCACTATCGAGACGGATCCGCTGATGTCTGCCGGCGAGATTATTCTGGAGACGTCGGCGGGACGCAGCCAGATCGGCTTGAAAGACCAGCTCGCCACCGTGATCGAGGCCCTCGTCCATGGTTGACGCGTTGCTTCGGATGGAGCGGAGACTCGAACAAACGGACGTGCGGCGGCAGAGCGGGCGCGTAAAGAGTGTTTCGGGCCTGCTGGTGCGGGCGCTCATCCCCTCGGTCAGGATCGGCGAGCTTTGTGAACTGCATGAGCCGGGCCGAGGTCGCATCGGCCTTGCCGATGTCGTCGGCATCGACGGCGAGACGGCGCTTCTCTCGCTTCACGGCGAAACCCGCGGCATCTCCCTGCGCACGGAAATCGTCCCGACCGGCCGGGAACCGGCCGTCTCCGTCGGCAATTTCCTGCTCGGCGCGATCGTCGACGCACACGGCAATATCCTGCGTCCCTCCGCCAACCCCGCCGGCGAGGACGCGCGTTTCCTGCAGCCGCTCTACGGCCAGCCGGTCGATCCTCTGTCGCGGCGCCCCATCCGCCAGCCGTTTACCTCGGGGATTGCCGCCCTGGACGGATTGCTGACCTGCGGCCAGGGCCAGCGCATCGGTATTTTCGGCGCGCCTGGCGCCGGCAAGTCGACGCTGGTGTCCCAGATCGTCGCCAACAACAAGGCCGATGTGATCGTCTGCGCCCTGGTCGGCGAACGCGGACGCGAGGTCGGCGAATTCGTTGCCGGCAACATGCCGGAAGGCGTCCCCTCGAATGTGGCGTTGGTTGTCGCCACATCCGATCGCCCGGCGCTGGAGCGGTTCAAGGCGGTGATGACGGCAACGGCGATCGCCGAATATTTTCGCGAGCAGGGAAAACATGTGCTGCTCGTCATCGATAGCGTCACCCGCATGGCCCGCGCCTTGCGCGAAGTGGGGCTTGCTGCCGGCGAACCGCCGGTGCGACGCGGCTTTCCGCCTTCCGTATTCGCCGTCTTGCCACAGATCTTCGAGCGCGCCGGCAACAGCGCAAACGGCACGATGACAGCTTTCTATACGGTCCTCGTCGAAGGCGAAGAGCAGGACGATCCGATTGCCGAAGAAACCAGATCGCTGCTGGACGGCCATATCGTGCTCTCCGACAAGATTGCCAGGGCGGGCAATTTTCCGGCGATCGATGTGCTGGCCAGCCGAAGCCGGACGATGAGCGCGGTGGTGAGCGAGAGCCATCGCCAGGCCGCCGACAGGCTGCGCGCCCTGCTGGCCCTCTATGACGAGGTGGAACTGCTGATTCGCGTCGGCGAATATCGCCAGGGGCGCGATGCCGCCGTCGACGAGGCCGTCGCCAAACACGGGCTCATCCAGCGCTTCCTGTTTGACGGCCAGGGCAAGCCGCAGCCGTTCGGCGTGATCGTCGAAGCGATCGAGGAGCTTGTCCGATGAATATCGCAGCGACCGCATGGCCCCGGTCATCGATGGCCGAGAGCTTCTTTTCCCGTTCCGACACGATGATGCGCGCCGCCTGGCAAATTCCGGTCCGGGAGCAGACGCTTTCCGTTCGCCCACTGTCCCCCGATATCGCAGCCGCGCGGATCGTCGATCCGGTCGGTCTTCTCTGCCGCATCGGCGAACGGGAGCAGATGCTGATTGCGTCGGCCGGCGCATTGCGGTTGCTGGCCGAAAGGCTTGAACCGCTGCTCCTCTGGGAAAAACTGTCGCCGCATGAACAGGCGGCGGTGGTCGAACATCAGTTCGTCGAGGCCTTCGAGGCAATCGAGAACAAGATCGGCATCAGCCTGTCGCTGCTGCAGATCGGCGTGGAGCCGCAGCCGGATGCCAGCGGCAATTTCGGCTTCGAAATCGGCTGGAACGGCATGAGCCTGCCCTTGAGCGGCCGCTTCGACGAGGCTTTTCTGAACGGGCTGGTCGGCTGGGCGAGCCGCCTGCCGCGCCGCACGCTCGATGCCCTGACGACGACCGTCGGCATCCGGCGCGGTTATGCCGTGCTGTCGGTCGGTGAGATCAAATCCCTGCGATTGGGGGACGGCATCGTCATCGATGGGGCGGCGCCGGAGACCGTGATCGCGATCACGGGTGAACGTTACCTTGCAACCTGCATGCGATCGGACAAAGGCGCGGTCCTCACCCAGCCGCTTCTGTCGACGCCAACCGGACCAATGAGGCATTTCATGACGAATGAAACCGTCGATCAGGAATTGCAGGGCGAGCCGCGTCCGTCGCCTGTCGACAGCATCCCGATCAAGCTGGTCTTCGATGCAGGACGGCTGGAGCTTCCGCTTCGCACACTCGAGACGATCGGCGAAGGTTATGTCTTCAATCTCGACAGGCCGCTGACGGATGCCGTCGATATCATCGCCCAGGGCCGTGTCATCGGGCGGGGGGAAATTATCTCCGTGGATGGATTGAGCGCCGTTCGCGTGACAATGCTGCACGACTGATGGAACAGACCTTTCCTCTTGCCCAGAGCCTCGTGGCGATGGCGGCGATCTCGATGCTGCCGGTCATTGCCGTGATAGCAACCTCCTTTACCAAGATTTCGGTCGTTCTCCTGATCGTGCGCAATGCGATCGGCATCCAGCAGACACCGCCGAATCTCCTGGTCTTTGCGATCGCCATCGTGCTCTCGGCCTTCGTGATGAACCCGGTGCTGCAGAACAGCTGGCAATTGCTGCTCGCCCATAGCGGCGATTTCGCCACGGTCAGTGGTATGGCGGACGGCATGGTCAAGGTGGCGGCACCGCTGAAGGATTTCATGCTGAAATTTTCCGATGCCGAGGTCCGCGACTTTTTCGTCCAGGCATCGCAGAAAATCTGGGCAAACGCACCGGTTAGCCCGATCGCCTCCGACGACATCACCGTTCTGACGCCGAGCTTCCTCGTTTCGGAACTGACGCGGGCATTCGAAATCGGATTTCTGATCTATCTGCCCTTCCTGATGATCGACTTCGCCGTCTCCGCCATTCTCGTGGCGCTCGGCATGCAGATGATGTCGCCGACGGTGGTTTCAACGCCGCTGAAGCTGCTGCTCTTCGTCTCGATCGACGGCTGGCGGCGACTGCTGGAAGGTCTGGTGCTATCCTATGCGCAGTGAGCAGCCTGCCATGACGAACGCACCGGTTCGGGTGCCTGCCGCGCAGACCGGAAAGGCTTGCCGTCATGGGTGAGGATCAGGTCGCAGCCGAAATCGGCATGTCCGTGATGGCGACCTTCGCCTTGGCCGGCCCTATTCTGGGCCTTGCCGCACTTCTCGGCCTCGTCATCGCCATCTTCCAGGCGGCGACGCAGATCCAGGAACAGACCATCGCGCAGATCGTCAAGATTTTCGTGATCTCCATCACCCTGCTGCTGTTCGGCCGGGTGTTGGCAACGCCGCTGATCGAACATTCCGTTCACATCCTCAACGACTTCCCGACCATGGTTCAGTGAGGCGAGGCGGATGGGGCCGGATCATCTTCCGCTCGTCGGCATCGAGGTCGCGGCACCGGCCGCAGCCATGCTCGGCGCCGCCCGCGCGCTCGGGATACTGCTGATCTTCCCGATCTTCTCGCTGTTCAGCATCGTCGGCATCCTGCGTTTCGGCCTCGCAATCGGCCTGTCGGCGCCCTCCGTCGCCTTCGCTTATTCGACGCTGGCGCTGGGGGATACGTCCTGGTTCGATCTGGCCGCCCTTTCGATGAAGGAACTTTGCTTCGGGGCGCTTGTCGGCATGGGGCTCGGCATTCCCTTCTGGGCGGCCCAGGCGGCGGGTGATATGACTGATGTCTATCGCGGTGCCAATGCCGCCAATCTCTTCGACCAGATCAACGCGCTGGAAACCGCGCCGCTCGGTTCGCTGATGATGTCGATCGCCCTGGTGATTTTCGTCAGCGCCGGCGGCATCATCGATCTGGTCGCGATTTTCTACAAGTCGTTCGAGTTCTGGCCGCTCTTCAAGCTCATGCCCGCCATGCCCGACGATCCGCTCGACATGATCCTCGGTGTATTCGGCCGGCTGTTCAAAGCGGCCGGATTGCTTGCCGCCCCGTTCATGATCGTCACCTGCGCGCTCGAATTGTCGCTGGCCTTCGTTGGCCGCTCGTCGAAACAATTCCCGCTGAACGATAGCCTGCCGGCCATCAAGAACTTCGCGGTCGTGGTCATTCTCGTCATCTACACGGCCTTCATCTCCAGCTATTTCCACGATCTCTGGATCGACGGATTCAACGAGGTGAAAGCCATGCTGGAGGTGACCCATGGCCAAAAATGACGATACCGAAGAAAAAACCCTGCCGCCGAGCCGGGTGAAGCTCGATCGGCTCCGCCGCGAGGGCCAGGTTCCCCGCTCGAAGGAAATCCCGGTTGCGATCTCCGTTCTTGCCATCGCCGTCTACGTCACCTGGGGCTTGCCTGATATCCTCGAGGATTTCACCCGCAGTTTCGATAGCGGCCTGCAGTCCGCCGCGCGGGCCGACCTCTCCGACGCCGTCACTGTCGGCTTGAGCGAAACCGGCGTGGCGCTGCTCGATCTCATGTGGCTGCCGCTTGCCATGGGTCTTGCCGCGACCATCCTGGTGTCGATCCTCGACGGGCAGGGGTTTCCCGTATCGTTCAAACATATGAGCTTCGATTTCACCCGGCTCAATCCGTTCGAGGGCATCAAGAGGCTTTTTTCGCTCGCGAGCATCGCCGAGTTCGTCAAGGGGCTCGTCAAGTTTGTCCTGCTCGCCGCCGCCGGCGGCGGTGCGATCCTCTATTTCCTCAACAGCATCTTCTGGTCGCCTCTTTGCGGAGAAGCATGCACGCTCTCCACGACAGCCCATCTCCTCGGCTCGATCCTCGTCATTGCCGCCGGCATCATGGTGGCGGCGGCCTTTTTCGATATCCGCATTTCGCGCGCGCTGTTCAGGCACGAACACCGCATGACCAAGACCGAGGCGCGGCGCGAATACAAGGATACCCAGGGCGACCCGAAGCTGAAATCGGCGCGCCGGCAAATCGGCGCGGAAATGCGCAGCAGCCCGCCGCGCAGGCAAGGACCAGGCCGGCAATGAAAAGCGGGAGCCTAAGCCGCCCGCTTGATCTTCGCTTTGCGGTTCCGGTGGTCGGGCGTCTCAGACGCCCGATTGGTTGTCACCTACACGCGTCCAGTTCTTCACATCGTCCAGCGTGATATCGGAGAGGAACGTCACGCTGGCAAGCGAGCTGTCGGTGCGGAAGACGTTGCTGCCGTGGGAGAACGCCCCGCCATCGATGGTGACGTCGGCGTCGATCTGCTTGCCGCCGTTGGTGCGCACGAGCGTGGTAAAGCCGTCAGCGACGAAATCCTTCAGATAGAACCTCGTGTCGGCATTGATCTGGAAGATCTTGTCGGTCGCGCCCTTGGCGGAGCCACCGATAATAGTGACGTCGCCGGCGCTTTTTACCGTCAGCGCATCCTCGCCGACATTCTGCCAATTGACGTTTTCGAGCGTCGCGCCGCCATAGACGTGAATGCCGTCGGCGCCATTCTCGCCGAGATCGACATTCTTGAGCGTGGCGCCGTTCTTGAGAATGAACAGCGGCGATTGGGTTTCGGACTGGCCGCCATCGCCGAGCTTGGACGAGGCCGTATAGGTCGCGCCCTTGCCGTCGAACACGCCGCCATCCACGACGATCGGCTCGTTGACGACGATGACGCTGCCCTCTTTCGAGAGGTCGGGTTTTTCCGTCGTGGTCTGCAAAGTCGTGGCCTGTTTCTCGTCGGATGGATCCACCTTCTTGGAGTGGGATTGCCAGTTGATGTGCTTGCGCAGCAGATCCTTGGGGTCGGAATCCATGCCGTTTTCCGACGTTTCCCGCGACTTCGGCACATAGGAGGTCAGCGTCGGCGGGTTGCCGGAGAAATCTTCGAAGGGCGAGACCTTGCGGGTTCGGATGGCGGTGAAATCCGTGTCGGCCCTATTGCTGCCGCCAAGGCAATCGGACTCAAGGTCGAAACGGGAGGTTCTGTCGAAGTCTATGGGCCTTTGTCCATCTACGCCACACATTGCATTCATCCCCAGTTGGTCTCGTCTACTTCACTTGCTCTATCAGCCCGGCCTTTGTTTGGAGCCGGCAGCGTTCCGGATTTGCCCGATCTCTCCGATGGTTTCGATCGTTATATCCCTGTCGATCTCCTCCGCCGCCAGCACCGGAATGCGGCAGTTGTGGTGGATCATCAGCGTCTGGGTGAGCAGGCGCCACTCGCCCGGCACGATGATGATGGGATCGTATCCCCGCTCGTTGGCGTCCTCGAGAGCCTGCCTGGCTTTCTCGGCCAGCAGGCGCAGCCTTTCGGCTATCTCGATCTTCTCGGTCGCTCCAGCGGCGTCATAGGAGCGGATGAAGTGGTCCCATTCGGCGGGAAGCACCAGCGCCGGCAGCAATCCGCGCCGGTCGAGAAGCCCGAAGGCGATCTGCTTGACCAGCGCGGCGCGCGCCATTTCGGCCAGGGCATCCGGCGCGTGATCGGTGCCGGCGTGCAGCATCACTTCCAGCAGTCCGCGCGGCTGGGAAAGCGTCACGCCGGAATCCAGCAGGCGTCTGACGACCGCGACCGTCAGCATCAGCGGCACCTGGGTGGCGACGTCGATCGCCAGTTTGCCGAGACGCGGTTCGAGGCTGCCCAGCCATTGTGCCGCGTCGTCGACGCTGAACAGGGCGCCGATATGGCGGCGGACGATGCGCACGATGTCGTCGGCAATCTGTTCGGCCGTCCGTTCGGGACCGCAGCTGACGAGACCGGCGGGCACGTTTTCGACCTGAAGGTGGATCAGATCCTCGGCCATGCGGGGATCGGCGTTGAACGTCGGCACCGTCACGGAGACGCCGACGGCGCGCGCCGCCATGCGGATCCGCCCGTCCAGCATTTCGCCGAGCCGCATCGCCTCAAGCCGCGCCAGCGTTTCCACCGAGACGGTGGCGACGACGGGATCGCCATATTTCGTCCGGTCGAGCGGATAGGAATTGGCGCTTTCCACGGCATTCGCCGATCCGGCTGCGGCCGGGCCGGTGCGCCGGCGATGCACCATAAAGGCAAGGCCCGCCAGGCACAGGCCGATTGCGCCGAGCACGCCTGTGGGAAATCCCGGCACGAAGCCCGCGCAGATCGTCAGCGCCGCCGCAATCGCCAATGCGCGGGGCTCCCGGAAGAGTTCGCGGCCGATATCGCTGCCGAGGCTGCCATTGCCGTCATCGGACACGCGGGTCACGACGATACCCGCCGAGACTGCCATCAGAATGGATGGGATCTGCGAGACCAGGCCGTCGCCGATCGACAGCAGCGTATAGAGATGGGCCGCCTCGGCAAAGCTCAGGCCCTTCTGGAAGATACCGATCGCCAGGCCGCCGATGAGATTGACGGCGACGATCACCAATCCTGCGACCGCATCGCCCTTGACGAAGCGCATGGCGCCGTCCATCGCGCCGAAGAACTGGCTCTCCTGTTCGAGACGCGACCGGCGCTTCTGCGCGGCTTCCGTGCTGATATGGCCGTTGCGCAGGTCGCTGTCGATGGCGAGCTGCTTGCCCGGCATGGCGTCGAGCGTGAAACGGGCGCCGACCTCGGCGATGCGCTCGGCGCCCTTCGTCACCACGATGAACTGCACCAGCGCCACGATCAGGAAAATGATCAGCCCGACGACGACATTTCCCGCAACGACGAAATCGCCGAAGGCCATGATGATCTCGCCGGCATCGGCGTCCGCCAGCACGAGCCGGGTCGAGGAAATCGTCAAGGCCAGGCGGAACAGCGTGCCGATCAGAATGACCGCGGGAAAGGTCGCGATTTCAAGCACGCTCTTCAGATAGGTCGTGGTGATCAGCACCACGAAAGCGAAGGAGAGATTGAAAGCGATCAGCACGTCCAGAACGATTGTCGGAAGCGGCAGCACCAGCATCGTCACGACGGAGGCGAAAAAAACCGCAAGCAGCATATCGGTGCGCTGCGCAAGCATGGCGATGGCGGATGACCTTACCTTCATGATCCGGCTTCCGACGCCATCGCCTATTCTTGTTCGCTGCTGGAAATTTCGGCGAGCTTCGGCTCGGCATTGCCGGCAGAGGCGAAATTGACCGTATCGTCCTCACTGTCACGGGAAACGATCATCTGGTCTTTGCCGATCTCCTTGATGCGCCAGCCGCTCGCAACGACATCGCCTTCCTCGTAGCGGCGACCGTCGGAGCCGATGATGAATCTGACGGGCGTATAGCCGGCGGCGGCGACGAAGCCGTCGAGACCGGAAGAGAGGGCGGTGAGATCGACGATGGAAACGGAACCCCGCCGGCTCATCGAGGCGATGATGCTGCGCAGCTTGGTCTCATCGGGCAGGCCGAGAGGCCGCGATCCTTCGCCGATGCGAATTTCGTCGGCGGTGGCGACGATGCTCAGATCTTGGGGAAGCTGAGCCATACGAATGGCCTGGCGGATTTCGGCAGCGATCGCCGCCGATGACGGCGCCGGTTCGGGCGCGGCGGAAACCTTGACGAGCGGGGCTTCGTGAGCCGGCGCATCGCTGTTGTAAAGGCCGGCCAGCAAAAGCAACGCCGCCAGCCCGAGAAGGCCGGCAGCCGCAATCCGGCGCGGCTCGAACCGCACGCGCCGGGCGCCGAGACCTTCGAGTTCGCAGATCGTGCCGTCGAAGGAGATGGTCTGTCTCTTCGTAAGGCTCATCGTCCGATCGCGCGGGATGGAACGACCGTCGATCGCCACGTCATCCCGCAACGCGGTCAACGACACCGTGTCGGAGCCGCGGGAGCGCTGCAGACTGATGGCAAAGGCGGGTTCCGGTTTGGCGCCTAGGATGATCAGGTCACAATCGGCGCTGCCGCCGACCACCTGCCGCTCCGCCGTCAACGGCAGAATGGAGCTGCGCCCGGCGCGCGTGATGCGCAAGACCGGTCCGCCGCTGCCTGACGCAGTGTTGCCGGCGTTACCTCTGAATGTCGGCGAAGAGGGATCTAGATCCATGGTCATCTTGTTCCCGAACCGTCCGTCGAGCGGCTTTTATTGTCTTCGAGAGCGGGGAAGCGAGACGGGCGAACCCGTCTCGCCATTGTTTCAATCAGCCTGGGCCGATCTTCTTGATGGCGTTTGCGACGCCATTGATCTTGGTGATTTCGGTTGCAACCTGCAGGCTCTGCGCGGTCGCTTCGTTCTGGGCCGACTTGAAGGCGGAAATCGCCGAGCCGATGCCCGCATCAAGTGTCGAAGTACTAGTGCTGGTAGCCATGTCTTGAACTCCTTGCATGGTTTTGGCGGCCAGAACCTTGCAGAATTCAAGATCGAATTCAATAGCTTATGTTAAAAAGTTATTAATTCGCGATATGTACAACAAATGCGCGAAATGGATATCCGTCCTGTTCCCAGCAGACCGATGATCTGCAACAGTAGATCAGATAATTATTAATAGACTGGATTTTGCAGCCCCTGCCTTCCTTCGTTCATTAGTTGTCGGGCGATATCCGGATCGTGAGGTAAACTCAGATGTTTGCGCGTTTTGTTTACATGGCCGCTATCGGACTGCTGGCCTCCTTTCCTCCACCGGCCGGCGCCAGCGAGCGGGAGGTGCGCCTGGATGTCGTCTCCCTGCCGCTTGGCGATGTTGTCCAGACGTTGTCCTTCATGTCCGGCATCCCGGTCACGACAGTCGGGACACTGAGCGGCAAGGTCGAGCACTGGTCCGTGCGGGAAAGCGGAGCCAAGGCCTTCGTCAAGCTTGGCGATGCCAGCAATCTCTTCGTCGCCTATGACGGCAGCCGCATCATCATCGCGCCGAAGCAGGAGGTCTCCACCGTTGTCCTCGATCGCGGCGGCCGCAGCTGGAAGACCGAGCAAAACGCCATTCGCGCGCTGTTCCCGCTGCTGCCGGACGATGCGCTGCGTGAAGATCCCGCCAGCGGCTTGGTGCTGGTGCGCGGGCCCGCCGTCTTCACCAAGGCCGTCGAAGACGTGCTGAGCCGGCAGCAAGCCGACAGCATCAAGGTCATCAAGGGCGGCCAGCTGGAAATCCTGACGACGAACAACGGTGCCTGAGCGGCTGATATGAAGGCGCTGAAATCTCTCAGGCAGTTGCTGCAGATCCGCAGCCTGCGGGCCGACAATCTTTCCCGCAGCCTCTCTGAGGCGCGGGCGGATGCCGAAAGCGCGCGGGAGCGGGAAGCAAAAGCCTCCGAAGCGCTCGACATCGCGGCAAGCCGGGCCGCCGGCAATCCTGTCGTCGACGCATTGCGCAAGAGCGACGTTATCTCCGCCGCCGAGCTTCAGGACGCGCTGATGCGACAATCCGTATTGCGCAGCCATGAAGCCGATGCCAGCCTATCGCTTGCGCAGCGCAAAGCCGCCCGGCGCGCCGCGCAAGAGCGGGCAGAACACGTCGCCGCCGATTTTTCGCGGGCACAGAAGGCGGTATTGCGCACCGAGTTTTCGCTTGAAGCAGCGGAGAAAATCGACCGGTAGGGAGCTAAGAACCAGCAGATGAACCAACCGGCTTCTGTTCTTCCATCTCTTCATCGACAATCGAGCTGACGAGGGCAACGATCCGGCTGCGCACACGCGGAGAAAGGAGCAAAACGTCGTCTATCAGACGCCGTCCCTCCGCCGTGGAAATATAGGCAATCTTCTCATCGATCTCTGTTATGATTTGCTGGCCCTGAGTGGTTTCGGGATCTGGAAGACCTTCGAAAAACCTCGAAACAGGGATCTTGAGGCAATTGGCAAGCTCGTAGAGCATCGAAGCGCTGACGCGGTTCTTACCGCTTTCATATTTTTGTACCTGCTGCAAACTGACCCCGATGCCGGCGCCGAGATCCCCTAGGGATACATTCGACTGCATTCGGCGGATACGGATTTGCTGTCCGACATGCCGATCAACTGGATGCACCAACTCGCGCGCTAAATTCGACTGTTCGGCTTGCGCAGGCCTCGAAGTCCGGACCTGTGCTGCTGCATAGCGCTTCATGGTGGACACCCCGATGGAGAGTTTCACGCGGTGCGCCCCCGCTGAAAACTCGCTAAACCCACTGATCGGGGAGTTGGAAACCGTACACGACGGTCCTGTGGCCTTTAGTTCCGAGGAACCTGGACATACGCCACAGGCTCCTCGACCGAAGGTCAAGGAGTGTGATGCCGTTACGGCCGGCATCAACCACGTGTAGGGGTTTCCACACCCCAGGGCAGCGCGTACTGCCCTATCGAAAAAGATAGCGGGAATCCGCCCGCTGCGCAACCGAATTCTTTACAAGATTCAATAGCTTCGCTTTACGCTCGGACACTTGCCTCAAAAGCGAGAGGTCACGCTTCGGGCGGTAAAGTGGTCAGAAAACCAAAGGAGGTGCGATCAGCGGAACGCCCATTGCGAGGATTGTCTGCCCACTCTCCCGGAAGAGATGACGATGACACCTGGGAGAGCGCGGACGTCGTGGCGATCGAGGAGACGGACGATACCGTCACCGTACTTCTCTGGCATCTGAAATACTCGCAGGCAGTAATGGGGCGCCGGGCGGACGATCTTTACCTCGTTTGCGGTCAAGCACAGAAGGGGGTGAAGGGGACATGGAGCTTGAAGAACCTCATCAACCACCTGACCGTGAGAGAAACATCACATCTTAAGGGCCGGGCCCGTTTCATTCGAGGCAGCCTGAATGACTTGGCCACGCTTCGAAAGGCTGCCCGACGCAAGTTCATCGAGTACCGGATCGGGATTGTACAGCCGGGTCTTAACGGTGAAAACATACCCGCAGAACATCTTGCGCTTCTGGGAGCGACTGCCACTTCATACTGTCTGTCACCGGGTGTCCCCTAATGACTGTCGCGAACCGCACCGATCCAGCTTAGCTGCCGGCCACCGTCTCCAGCGGCGCTACTTTCCATGACGGCAGGGCCGCCGCGAACTGTCACGGCCTTCTTGGGGCTTTCGATATCGAAATTGACGTTGTAGCGGTTCCACTCTGTAACAGCGGCAGAGCCGCCGACAAAATCAGGGGTAGGAATGCTCGATGTCCTGCCGATTGTTGCGGCGGGTGCATAGCTGCAGTGCAACATAGACGCTGGCTTCATGGCGCTGGCCCGAGTATTGCTATTTTCATCGAAGCGATGCTTCCTCCCGCAACGCTTCGAAGTTTAGACGGCCCACTCCTCCTCCCAAAGGGACGTCTGTGGGAACAGCGGCACTCCTCCTCCCAGGTCGCCGTTCGGTTCTTTTAGGAAAGCCTGCCGCACCTCCTCCCGCGGCAGGCTTTTCTATTTCGGGGCGATGGGCCGTCAGAGCCCGAGATCAAGTTGGGACTGGGGTCGTGCATTGCCGATCGGAGGTCGTCAGCGTTGAAAGCGTGACGCCGAGCAGCCGCACTGGCCGCTTGAATGGATAGACAGTCGCCAATCGACGGGGCATCGTTCGATGGTGTGCTCGAAGATCTTGGCTGGTTCGGCAAACGGTTCACGCCGGACATGCGCGCCGATGTGCTGCTGTTTCGAGCGGGAGACCGGCGGCTGGTTGCCGTGGATCCCAAATGGATCCCGCTTCGGCTAACGTTGCGTTTTTATAAGATCGACAGGACGCGTGTGGCAAGCAACCAAGTTTTCCTATCTCCAGCGCCGGCTGCGGGCGAGGGCCCGGTCGCGTCTTTGAAGGCCATGATGTTCGGCTGCGTCAAGAGCGCGGCCATGGTCTATGACGATCAACCCATCGTCGACCATTTCCGGCGGATCGACGCCGAGAGGATCATGGGCGCGAAATTTCGCTCTGCGCAAGTAAGGCACGAACCGTCGAGACGGCAGTTCCTAATGAGCTCATCGAAAGGACATATCATGCTGAAATACAAGCTCTACGTACTCGTGGTAAAAGCCGACGGGAATCTCGCGATCCTCGCCGCGCTTGCCATGGTTCTTACCGCGATATGGCGCGGCGTTTTACCCATAGGAAGTTTCTACTAAAAGACTGGAGGTGCAGGATCATTCCTGCACCCTCCTCACATATCACCGCGTTCGCAGTACGCGTGTCACCTATCTCTCACGCGCAACAGCGGAAACGACAAGGTCTGTCATTTGAGAGTTACCCGGAGCACCCCACCAGTCGCAGAGGGACAGGTAGGAGAAGTCGCTCACACTGTCACCGTAGCCGATCACTGGGCGACCTGGATGCTCCGTCCGAAGCTTTTTGAGCAGAAATTGTGAGGCCACCCGTTTTGAGATCGCAGGCGGAACTAGCGCAAGGTTATTGCCGTTGTGGTGTCGAACCCAACCCCGTTTTTCTCGAATGATCGGCACAATCTCTTCAAGGCGTGAGCCGTCTCCGTCAATCTCTTTGAAGACAACATATGTCGCGAGATCAGCTTCCATCACCGACCAGCACCGGATGTGGACGCCAAGTTCCCTCGCCTTGGTCCTGCCCTCATCGAGGAGCTTATCGAAAAAGCCGGCAAGCGGCCGGAGCTCCCTTGCGACGACCTCATGCCATTCGGCGTCAGGCTTGCCGTCCTTTTTGAGGATGACGGCACCGTTCGATACGATTGAGTAGCTTTCAAACGCGATCGTAACGCGCGAAAGAGCCTCAGAGCCGCGCGCCGTAACCGGGATGGCCTCCGTGGAGACGAGCAGCCACTCGACAAAGGCAGCTTGAATCTTCGTCATATAGGAGTTGCTTCCATTAATGGATTTGGACGCCAATACCAGATCGGCTTCCGCAATCTCCGGTATCTTTTTCTTGGTTTGAAACAAGGTGTCGTCAAGGTCCACCAGAGCAATGGGCTTCATATGCGTACTCCAAAATGCGACTGGTTAAATATCTGATCGATTGCCAGATGTGAGTTTTCGCGGATTTTCCATTGGCAATGAATTTTACGATACGGAATTTGTCACATCTCAGTTTCCTTGACCTGCGCGCCGAGCTCGTAAGTAGACATACGTGGAGATTAGGAGACGTGCCGGATCAGCGTGACGGCGCGGTAGGGGGCGATCTTTCTAGGGGAGACGACATACGGGACGCCTTTGTTGTCGATCAGGTACATGAGGGCCGCGAGTTCTGGATCGGTTGGCGACGAGACGTACACCTTTTCCGGCACACGTCGCAGGATGGCCCTGGTCGCCTCCGCAATGCCCGGCTTTACTCGGTTGATGTTTGTTACGGCGTCCTCCCCCATCACCCAGGCGACGGCAGCGGCGGCGGCATCGCGATGCGCCCGGCGGGTCTCGATACTCCAGACGCTCGGGATTTCGGTTGCAATCACAGTGGAGACATCATTCCACATACCATCCACGAATGATCGGGAAATATCGTGTTGCGCGAGATTATCCCACTGGACGCAGGCGTGGAAGTCACCGGGACCGACGAGGGCAGCGTTGAGGATCGAGCGGCTGATAAGCCCGGATACGGTGCATCCTAGCATTCCGGAGGGAATAAGCCAGTCGTCGCCCGATGCGGCGAGCCATGCGCAGCCGCAGGGGTCGGCCAATACAACTAGCCGCGCAGGCCGGTCTGAGTAGTCCTTGAAGCTCTTTTCGAGTTGGTTCGCAATTGCTCCTTTGCCCGTCCAGCTATCTACGAAGACGATGCTCTCGACAGGACGCCTGGCAAGAATGTGGCGCATAGCCTCGTCGTCAACGCCCTTGTCGCGAATGATCGACAACCCGTAGTGTCCGACGTCCCGGCCGAGTAAGGCGATGGCCCTCTTGAGAAGGATGCCGAAGGGCACGCCGGCGCGGACCAAACTGACAAGGGTAATAGGACCCTCGACCGACTGCACGATCGCGAGGGCGAGGCGTGCCGTCTCGGCGCCCATGCGCGGGCCACCAGTGGCCATGGCCTTAGCAAACAGGTCCATGTATTCGCGGGTCGGGGCCATCTCGGCGGAAATCATTTCCGAGTAATGCCGCCGCCCGGATTGGATGGCCTCTTCCCTCGTGGCCGTGTCAGTAGGCTGAATATCCACTCTCTTGAGAAGGAGCGTCACGTCGTATTCGGCGTAGGAGCCTAGTGTGGCAGGGGAGGCGATGCTGTCATAGATATCCCCCATGGGAGTGATGTCCTTAGATAACGCGACAGCAGTGTTGTGTCGCTGTGGACTGGCGGAAATGTCCGATCGAGTGAGCCGATTTCGAAGCGGCAGACCGCATGGCCTAAGGCGGCTTCATTCACCTTCTACGTCTGAAAGGACAATGGGATCGCCCAGTGCGGACATCAGGCTGGCACAGACATTTTCCGGGCCTGTCTCCGAGCAGAGTATAATTTTCGAGTACAGCGCTGGATCGACGTTGTAGAGGTAATGTGGAACCGTTCCGCCGTAGTTGTCGGAGAACGAAAGTACTGAACCGATCGCGTGGCCTTTCGACAGGGGGGAACGCGTCACGGATGAATAGAAAACCTCAGCGCCCTCCTTTTCCAAGCGCTCCGCAAGCAGGAAGGGCTGCCACACGTGTTCGCCCGTTCCGAGTACGAGGGTAATCCCGTCATCGGCAGCGTTTGCATTGAGACCCTGCAAGTGATCGACGACGCCGAGACGCGCCCAGTCTCGAGCGACGTCGGGACAGACCTCGGGCCGCTTAGGACGGTCACAGTAAGGGACCTGCGGAGTAGCTGCCGTGAAATCCCCACGCGGAGTCCAACTGTACCGTCCGGAAACGATAGTAGCCTCACTGACTGTTCCCGTGATCTCCGCGCGGGCAGCGCCTTCTGACCAGTCGGTAAGCGTAAGTAGGACTGTGTGCTTCAGCTTCAAACGAATTTTTGCGGGAAGGGCAGCGAAGATGTTGGCAAATGTCTTACCTGTCGAAGCCTCATCGTCAACGAGTACCAAGCCGGTCGCACCATGAACCAAGTCGCGGAGCCTTGCCTCGCATGGTTCGTGCAGGAGGTGCCGCGGGGCATGGCTATGCTCTTCCTCAAATTCGCACAGCAGCGGCAGTTTAAGATCATGGCGAGTGGAGCAGATATATATTGCATCGCCGCGACCAGTGAGTTCGCGGAACCGCCGATGGACACCCGCACCAAGGCCAATGCCCGCTTCGGCTATTCCGATGAACAAAACCGGACCAGGAATATCGGCAGGAATCTGACGTGCAAGGAGGTCGAATGCATTTCCCATGACCGAAGGGCGGATCGGCAGGAATCGACCAAGAACCTTGGAAACAAACAGAAACGAGCGGTTCGGGTTGATTCGCTGCCCGAAGCCGAACATCTCGATGGGGGGTACAAGGCTTCGATCCACGTGAACCGAGATAGTGCCGTCGGCGAGTTGCGCAGAGTATGTTGAAGGATTCACCATTGCCAGCTTTCGAAAGTACGGACGTTTACCGTGGAAAAAATCCGTCCCATATGTTTCTGTGACGCCGCACGCTCATTGGCGTCTCGTTGACGAGCAGGGTAGCACTTACCTCTCGAGGCTCAGAGTGCATCCGCGCCACGATATCGCAGGAGAATTCGCCGGCCCTTGGCGCGAAGGCCAGCACGGCGCGAGCGCCTCCCTGGTTTCAGCTTCGTTGGGGCTAAATCCCGATCTGAGGCCTTCCTGCCCCGTCGATGCGGCTCGTGACCCATCTCCGACAAAGCGACTGGGGCGATAGAAATAGAGTTTACGTCAGTTCATCCTCGCTCTCTGCGGTGAATCAGTAGCATGAAGTGAAGCAAGGGACGTGCCACTCGGACATGCAGCACGAATGCGAGCTGAATAGGCACCAGAACTCGAATATTGCATTCCAGGTCTCACGCGGCAGATGTCCAGATTGCCGGGAAATTTCGTATTGCATCCATAACGGCTTTGGGCGACGGATTGCGGGACCTGCCATGGCAAGCGCGTGCGGTCGCGAAACCTCAGATGGCGGCGAAGCGCTGCAGTTAAGAGAGATGCTGGAGCGTATATTCGCCTAAACGCTGCTGACGTGGCGGTGGGGCCTTTGAACGGTGGACGAGATCAGCCGGGAAAAAAGGCGTAGCTTAATTGAAATCGGCAGGGTGTACCCCGCCCACTACCGGGGATCAGAGCAGGCCAGCCTTGGCCCCAACCTGCGATGATAGCAGGTGCCTGGGGCACCTCCAGCACGTCGAGGGTTCTGCATCTTCGTGTCAGCCAATAGCCGACAGTTCGCACCACGTTTGTATTCGCTTTGTCTGCTTTACGACAGACTTAAGTCTTGATGCCTGCACTCAGCCGTCGTTGTTCAGTCCCGGCATTTTCATGGAGCGGATCGAGGGTGAAACGTTCAGGCTGCGAAGTCTATGTCTTGCAGACGAACTCGTAGTGTGAGGCCCTTGAGGGTCTTGAGCCTGCGTGACCTGCCACTGAACTTTCATCCAGCGGCGATTAGAGCCTCGGCGGTTTTGAATACGCCAAGTGGCGCGGTGTGAGCAACCGGCACGCGGATCGTGTCCCAGCACCTGGTGTAGCTGACGGGAGGGAGTAAAGCCGAGTGCCCGCGCGCTTCTCGCTGCGCTGTAGCGGGTGATCGGCTTTGCGGGCGGCCATCAGTGTTTTCCGCTAGGGTCGGGTTGTTCAAGACCAACCTGACGGAAAGATCACCGATGACCAATGACATGATGAACGTGCGCTCCCTTGTTGAGAAGAGTGCCGATGCAGATTTGTTGCGTGAGATGATCGGTCTTGCTGCCGAGCGGCTGATGGAGCTGGAAGTAGGCTCGGCTACGGGTGCAGACTTCGGTGTGAAGAACTCGATGCGGCTCACTCAACGCAATGGCTACCGTGACCGCGATTGGGAGACGCGGGCTGGCACCGTCGAGCTTCGCATTCCGAAGCTGCGCAAAGGCAGCTACTTTCCGAGCTTCCTTGAACCGCGCCGCATGGCAGAGAAAGCTCTGACGGCCGTTATCCAGGAAGCGTATATCCAGGGAATCTCGACCCGTTCTGTCGACGACCTGTGGTGGACGCGACCTATCTCAAGGTCCGGCGTGGCGGCCGCATCGTCTCAGTCGCCGTCATTATCGCGGTGGGCGTCAACAGCGACGGTCGGCGCGAGGTCCTGGGTATGGAAGTTGGCACCTCGGAGGCCGAACCGATCTGGACGGAATTCCTGCGCAGGCTAACGCGCCGCGGTCTACGCGGGGTGAAGTTGGTTGTCTCTGATGCACATGAGGGCATCAAGGCTGCCGTTTCCAAGGTTCTCAATGCCACTTGGCAAAGGTGCCGGGTTCACTTCATGAGGAACGTGCTCGCGCATGCTGGAAAGAGC
>NZ_JARFVE010000023.1:0-27335 GCF_029194105.1 Rhizobium mulingense
GAGACCCGCTCCTGAAAGCCGATCCCGGAGGGCCATCCTCCATCATTCACGCAGCTTCACGTTACGGGGTTAGCTCATACTGAACTCCTTCCGTGCCTCTGCAGCACACTTTCATCGATGAAGACCAGCCGGCTTGGATCGAGGCCAGCCTGCCAGGATCGCCAGCGCTGTCGCCGTCGCGCGACGTCAACTCGCGCCTGCTCAAGGGCGAACAGTGTTTTTTTGAACCGTAGCCCCTCGCGCCGCAGAAACTGCCATACGGTGTCGTGGGATATGCGTCCCGTAACTCGGTGCTCATAAAGGTGCGCAATCCAGCGCCGCCTGTTGAATCAGACCGGCTTTTCCCGGTCCCGCCACGCCTTTGCAAAGTGAATGATTTAGCCAGTCAACGAAGGACCGTTTGTGAGGGCTGGCAGGAATGGTGTCACCTATCTGTTCGAGGTACGCGTAAAATCTGGCGGCTGCGCTGTCCAATCCTTGGCCGCGAACGATACTGGGTCGATTCAGCTGCGTGTCCACGGCAGGCAATTTGCCAAGCACTTCTACGCGGCCGACTGTATCTGCGATGTCGTCGGCAATCTGATACGCATGCCCGAGCAATTCCCCCACCTTAGACCACGGAGCCGGATCAGCACCACTTACCAGGGCACCGCACGTGGCCGCCGCGACAAAGAGGGAGCCGGTCTTGTAATGGTGATAGCGGTCGATAGCGACGTGCGTCATTGCCTCCATCGACTGTCCGGCGATCAGTCCGTGACTGGGGCCGACCGCCTCCGCAACCACCTCGATCATGCGCCCGCCCAACTCAGGTGTTAGTGCAGCCTGCAAGCTGAGGTATTTGAAAGCCATCACGATCAAGGCATCGCCGGCCAAAACGGCGATAGGCTCTCCGAAAAGCCGGTGCACCGTCGGTCTGCCGCGACGTAGCGCGGCGTTATCGAAGCAAGGCAAGTCGTCATGCACCAACGAGGCACAGTGCAGCAATTCAATTGCTGCCGCGGCTCTTGTCGCCAGCTCAGGATGTTTTTCGCCGCACACATAGGAGACTTTCAAGCAGAGCTTGGGGCGCATCCGGGAGCCACCTGGAAACACTGCCGCGTCCAGCGCTCCACGCAAGTGAGCCGGCGCAGCCGGACTTAGAGCAGTATCCATGGCAGCTCGCAGCGCCTGCTCGATGAGCTTGTCGCTATCGCCAACCACGTCGGCTTGGTGATTCGAAGTCATATCGCATCTCCACTTTTGAGACGAAAACGAAAATTGGGCGTAGTCCAACCGGTGCCAAACGAAAGGCAAATTTCGCTGTGTCTCTTCAGGTTCTAGGCACCGTTAAATTTAGCGGATGCGGCCGCCAACATGCGGCACCGGCGTCACCAACGAAACCGCGTGCCAGTGGGAGCCTTAACTCGGCAAGGCGATCTCCCACTGGAATCCCTTGAAGCAGTCTCATTCGCGGCGACATGACATCTGGACGAATTCGGTTATTTCGATCGCGCGCGAAGAACATTGGCTCCGGCGGCGCTGTCGGCCAGAATGGCATCGCTCTCAACGTCTTGATCCAAAGCTGAAGAGGCTCCCGCGCTGAGCAGTGGCTGGTGACAAAGCTCTTTGGATCGGCTGCACGCCGCCGCGCGTGATGATCGCTGACGAGCTCCGTCGTACGGTACGACATGGGCGAAGATGGGCCTTACATCTAAAGGTGTTGGTCATCGTCGATAGTAACCACTGGAGCTTGGACCGGAACCATTGCCGGCAGAGATCTGGGCTCTTACAAGCAATTGGTGTGCCACCAGAGCATTGTTAGTGAATGTTCCAATGGCGACAGAAGGCGCCTTCCGGTGCTCACCGTGTGTCGGGAGTCTCGGATTGTGCCACTCCGCCTAGTATGTGAACACCGTCAACCTTGCGAGCGATCCGTCCGAAGGCCGACCCAGCATTGGGAGTGAATTGGGTCGAGCTCACAATGCACGTCGGCGCTTGCATCATGCCAGCCTGTCAATGTGCGCGATCGCACACGACTGTCAGCTTTGCGTCAATTACGATCGAACCGATGCTTTTGACGTTTCACGAGGTTACGCTGCCGATAGACCCAGCGTGAGAAGACGACTGAGCCCTTCCTGTTGTTCTTCGTCGCGATGTTGCCGAGCCTTACACTCGACCGGCTTGGCGAGGATTTCGGCGCTGCCGTAGCCCTTGTCGGCCGGCAGGAAACCGTTTCGAGAAGTCGGTCCCCGACCGCCTTTTGCTAGCGGACTAAAAGGTCGGAGCAGGTGGATCTATACAGCGCTTTCTTTCGAAGCCCTGGTTGAAGGAGGCGGAATTTTCAGAGAGCATCGAACCTACACGCTAGCGGGAGCGGTAACCGATATGGGTTCTTGGCTGAGTGATTTCCAGCACGGCGGAGCTTTCCCAGCTAGCCAAATGGGATATCGTGGGACGGGGAAACGGATCGGTTTTCGAGGATTATTTCTTATCGTCCTCAACGAAGACGGCTTAGAAGATGTTGAGCATTGAATGTGAATTTTCGCTCAAATTCGACGCAACCTAGATGATTCAGTGGCGGGTGCGACCATAGCCGCCTCATCTTTCATGGAACTGGGCGACCGGTCTAGCGAGCCTGTTTTGCATGCATTCATGAAGCAATTTGGCTAAACCCTCAAATATTTGCTATAACGCAAAAAATGCCCAAAATGGGTATTTAAAACGGTTGTAGTGTGGCGATGACACGTGGTTCAAATCGGTTCAGGTTGGCTCAAGCCTACAACGAGTGGCAGGAAAACAGGGACGTGCGGTGACGGAAGATCTAGCAAGCTACAGAAGTTCGAGAGGCCTCGTCAGCACCGCCGATCCGGAGGTTGACAAGGCGATCTATCGAAAGCCGGGCTTCGGCGGCGAAATTACATCCCTGGGTCACATGGAGGAACTGATCAGCGCGTTCCTGAAAAAGACACGCCAAGCGCAGGGCCTGTCTCGCGCGGACGTTGCTCCAATGCTTGGTCTGTCCATCCCTGTATACGGACGCTACGAGCGGGCATTTTCCAAAATGACTGTTACTCGGATGATCCATCTGTGTGAGATTCTTGGCTTCATGCCTATCGATATGATCTTTGAAGCTGCGCCACATCTTTGGGGCCGCACATCGGAGGAGGCCGAGGATTGTCTCACACTGGCGAGGATTCTCAGGAGACTTCCGACCGGCACGACGCGCGACCTAATTCGGCTCCTGCAGCGAATGATCCCCGATGACGACGAGAGCGACAGAGGTATCAGTGATGTAGCGGAGACCGTGAAGTGATCTGGGTTTGTCTATGACGCCCCTGACCAGTAGCAGTGTTGGTGATAGCCGGGTATCGCAGCCGACGCGCTGTCGTCGGTGTGCAGACACCCGCAATCTCACAACTTAGTTTTTCACTCGTTTTCCGTCTGATCAACAATACGCGGCGATTGCGCAATATTCGATCGTTGGTTGGCGTCGATCTCGCTCGATGCTCGAGCGATTTGTCGGCGAGCGACGCCAAGTCTATTTGCATGCGCTTTGCTTCGACAGTAGGGTCTGTCATCAACTCCCTCATTGGGTTCTCCTGTGTGGGTATTCGAGCTGCCGGCGCGCATGCTTTGATTTCAAATTGCCAAATCTAAGCCCGTCCTCTCCGCGCCTCTGTTCCATCGCGCCGATCCTTTTTGCCATTCGGCTCGGAAATAGCCATTCGACATCACGATCAGGTTCCGCGAAAACGGGGGCGAGTCGCTGAGACTGGAAACGCTGTTCATGGCTGTCGCCGTTCAGAGGTACTATGAGGGCATCGCCTAGAGCAGCCAACACGCGCAGCCTTGATTGGTTTGCCGTGAACCGAGAGTCTCCGCGTGCAGGACAAAAGGCCACCATGCCCGCACACGACGTCCCTAGTGCTAGACGAGGAAATGCAGTGACCGTTATCACCAAAATCACTGAAGGCATTCAGTGCCAATTTGGCGCAAGTGGATAATCCTTGCGTGAAGCGATTTCGGTGTGAGCTATATCTATGTACTTGCGATCAATGATATATTTTGGTAAACGATAGCTATCGGGTGAGGTTCGCCTGGACCAAAATGCGCCAAATGAGATCGAAATCGAAACATTGGTGGTTTCAAGCACATCACTTTCCGTATAAAGTGCTCTGGCGCATTTACCTCAGTCGGAGCAATGTCAGGACCATCATTGAAGCAATGGATTAATGAACTCGGTTTGCAACAAGTCGATGATCCAGGCATAGACAAGCCGGTCTATCGAAAACCTTTTGACGGACGGATTGCACTTAGCGCCGAACTCGAAAACTTGATCAGCATCAGCCTTCGCGAAGCCCGCGATAAGCGAAAACTACCGCGCTCGAAACTGGCGCCCTTGCTTGGCATCACTAAGCAGGTCTACGGCCGGTACGAAAATGGAGTATCCCGCTTGACCGTGAGCCGACTGATTCATCTGTGTGAGGTTTTGGATGCCACTCCGGAAGAGATTATCGCCCCGGCGGCACCTTATCTTTGGGGCGAAACTGAAACCAAAGCGGTTCTGCTGCTGGCTACTATCGTGAAGTTGCGGACTTTCGATGAAGAGATCTTGCAAGATATTTTCAGCTTACTAAGCCGCATAGACGAGACCGGTAGCGATAGCGGCGATCGTGCCGTGAAAGTCGCGTCTACCAGCGCCACTGCAGACGATCGCAAATAGGACGTAGATCGCTAGCGTCAATAAACAGAACGTGCGTCCCTGATGAAGTTCTATCAGAAACCGCGACCAACGCTCGCGCCGTTGCAGGTTGCCGAAGCAAGCTTTGCGCAGGCGGTTAGGACTAGCAAGCGGCCGTTCATCGCCAAAGCACTCCGGGACATAGGTGGGTAAACGGGGGGCGCAGTTGGGTCAACTGGTCCAACTCATCCCTGCTTTCGGCCGCTGGAGGGGACGCGCGGTCGTCTTTACGCGGCAAGTGCCAGGGAGGTCACATCAAAGTCTAAGAAACCCGTATATTCAACATACAAAGCATCGATAATTCCATTCATGCAATCCATTTTACCAATCTCCCGTGATGATGCATTAGGAATGATCTCAGACGCGAGTGACGGCGAAACATTTGACGATCCGGACTGGCTATAGCGCGAACCCGAGCAACGGCGCCGACATGCAGCGGGGTGGCCGCTGCTTCGATCGCACAATGCGTGCTTCAAAAACAGCAGCAGGAAATACCAAAGGAGGTCTTTGCATGCGTTCTGAGGTGCGGTGGAAGCTGTGCTGGGAAAACGAGCTGAAACTCATCGACCATGTCGATTCTCCCGAGTTCTTTCGCAAAGCCTATGGGCCGACCGGGGTCTTCAATTTCAGTGGCAGCCAAAGCTGGGCAAGGCGCGCCGACAACGCGCATTGGCAGGCGACCGGCGCTGACAAGGGCGCGCGCGGCGATGAAGAGTCAGCGGCCAGCCGTCCTTTAGTTCACTGGACTTTCCGGCTCCGGCAAGTCGCCAATGCGCTCGACCGGCTGCTGCATGCCCACGGGAAGCACACCTACATCCTCGACGGCGACAACGTGCGCCACGGGCTCAATCGCGACCTGGGCTTCAATCAATCCGATCGCGTCGAGAACATCCGCCGCGTGCCGAGGTCACCAAGCTGATGGCCGATGCTGGGCTGATCTTCCTCGTATCCTTCATCTCGCGTTCCGCGGCGAACGCCGGATGACTCGCGAACTGATGGAGGAGGGGGAGCTTATCGAAATCTTCGGCGACACGCCGCTCGAGGAATGCGCGCGACGCGGTCCGAAGAGGAAGGCGCTTGCCGGCAAGATCGCCAATTCCACCCGAGTTTCCTCGCCGTACGAGATCCTGGGAGCCCTGAGTTACATCTCGAAACGGTTGGCCACGACCCTGCGGAGTTGGCGTTTGAGATCGAACAGTTCCTCGAAAGGCGAATGGAGCAAGTACGCATGAGTGTGAGAGTGGGGAGGCTTGACCATTGGCGGCTTGAGGCGGCCGCGGCGGTCCCTGGCCTATTAACTACGCGGCGACCGTAGCAGCCCGCAGGCGGCCGCGCCAACGTCCGATGCGATGTTGGCTTCAACAGGAGACAGCCGATCACGCGCTCACGACTCGGCTTACTGAAACGGAGAAAAGATATGGCTGATGCAAAGCTGCAAGCCGTGCTTTCGGCTCTTTCGCCGATGGCGAGACAGCTAAATGCGCTACCCTCCAATCAACCGGGGCGAGATGCGAACTTCGTTAGACTAAACACGAATGAGAATCCGTTTCCGTTGCCGATGATGGTGTTGCAAAGTGCGCTGGCGGCCCTCGAACGGCATTATCTGTATCCCGAAGATGACAATCTGAGCTTGCGCGACGCAGCCGCCAGCGCGTATGGCCTCTCCCAGGATCAGGTGGTCGCCGGGAACGGCTCGTCGGAGCTGCTTGGGCTCATCTACAGAGCATTCCTCGACCCGGGAGATAGCGTTGCGATGATATCGCCAGGTTTTTCCTTTAACCGCAAACTGGCCAAGTTGCAGGGTGCCAGATTTCTCGAAATCGAATGGGGCGAGTCTTATTCTCTGCCAATCGAGCAGCTGCTTCTTGGTCCAGCAAAAGATGCAAAATTCATACTGCTGGCCAATCCGAACAATCCAACGGGAACATTCGTTCCGGTGGCTGAAATCGACCGCCTCGTCGCGCAATCGGACCAGTTGATAGTGGTGGATGAAGCGTATGTCGACTTTGCACCCGATGATGCCCTGCGCCTAGTCGATCGTCATCCAAACCTTCTAGTATTGAGAACACTTTCGAAAGGCTTTGCAGCCGCGGGAATTCGCGTCGGTTTCGGCTTTGGTCATCCCGAACTTATTGGGAGGCTACGCAACCTGCAAAATGTCTTTAACATGAACGTGATCGGCCATGCGGTGGGCATTAGTATCCTTTCGCACCGCGCCGACTACGACGAGAACCACAGATATATTAAACATGAAAGACACAGAACGACCACTGCCTTGTCTCAATTGGGCTTTTCTGTCATTCCCTCCCACACAAACTTTTTGCTAGCTCGGGTGCCACCCGGACGAGATGGCAAATGGTGGCAAGCGTCTTTGGATAGGCAGAACATACTTGTAGCCGTCTTTCCCGATGCCGGTTTGGAAAATTTTATCCGCGTCAGCATCGGCACCAGAACCCAAATGGACGCGTTCCTTTCAGCCGCCAGGGACATCATTTCTGGAAGTATGAAGACGCAGAGCTAGGCGGTTAGAATTATTGGCCACACTGCTTGTCACTTGGAAACACCAAGTATCGAAGTCCATATTGTGGGATAAAGATCACAAATAAGCGCAAGACCGTAAAGCGTGTGCCGTCTCGATCCCGTTGATTACGCGTGTTATTGGCGCACGAGTGGAGCACCCGGTGGCCGATGCGAGGCTTATTTCTGGCGATTCGGCCGCGGCTCTGCCGCTGTATTGGGAATGGTTTAGGTTTCTTCATAATCGGTCCTTCGCATTGACATTGAGCGAACAGTAATCTGCGGTCGTCGCCGATCTTCCGTCGATCACCTGCGACAGAACCTCGATCCGCTAAAGATCACGCTCGCTCATCGCCATTGATCCCACCCGCAATCCCCTACGCCAGCAAACGTGGGCAGTATGGCATTCGAACTTGGCAGAAACAGAACTTTTTCAATCTGCGGCACTCTAGCCGCTACAGAGATTCGAAGCGGGAGCCGTGCGGCCATGGTCACCATCCGCCTTGCTACCAAATGGTACAAGCAGAGCCGCGGCTTCGCCGATCGGCAGGTCGACCACCGTGATTCCGCTTGCTGCAAGGAAACGGCGCTCGTTTTTGGTAAGGCCTTCCGCATCAAGTACTGCAAAGTGGGGGCCGTGAGAGCGCTTGATGATCTGTCGAGCGTAGATCCGGAGCATCTGATCGTTGAAGCGGCAGCCAATGAAAAGAAAACCGCGATCTATACGCCGTTCTTTCACCATTCCAGGTATTGGCGTCTGGATATCGATTTCGGTTAGGACTTCCACGTAATCGGAATCGGACACCAGAAAGTTCGAAGCTGGTATAACACTGCCGTACGGCGCATAGAGGACCGTCTTTGGCGCTGCGACGCATTCGACGTCTCTCCCGGACAGATCGTAAGTTTTTGTCCAAATGTCGCCGCCGCCGTTTGCACGCGTGACGCCCTGAATCTCGACGACATCCGTTCGACCGGTCTTCGCGAAAGCCGCACGCATTGTCCCGTCGTACCAACCGTCGACGATAAGGGAGAGCGGCAGCGTTGCGAGCCAGTCGTGGAGGGCGGTCGGCGCCACGGGTGCTCCAAATATTTCTGCCATCCAGGCCTGAAGCGTCCGGCGATGCCGTCGCTGTTCAATAAACTGCGCGACTGACCACATATTGCTGCGTATCCTGGAAGGGGCAGGTGTGCGTTCGTTGAGTGCCGCGGAGACGGCTTCCGGGGTGTCCGGTACAGGTGGTTCCGTGGATTGCAGCCGAAGGAGATCCGGACCGAGATAGGGAACGATCCGATCCGCAGCGAGCGCTTCCTGAAGCAGCCTAAGTCTTTCTTCGGCGTCACCGTTGCGAATGATCAGGAGACGGTCCGAGGTCAAAATTTTATTCATGCTGTTTTCTCTTACCTCTCGTTTGCAGCATCAGTCCTCGTCAGGAATCTTCCTTGCGTGGACGGTGATCGGCAGAGGCGTATCCCGCGATAGCTTGGGCAAGACGAGTCTCCAGCCGTTCCTGAGAGTGATCGTGCCGCCCCACATGTCATCAGCCTCGACATCTACGATCGGCTCTTCGAGATCTTTCTTTGGTACGTAAGCCGACAAGCCGGCGCTCGTTCTGCGAATCATTATCTTCATGTCGCTATTCCTTCGTTGGGGGCCCCGCGATTTCAGCAGCGCCGCAAGCAGCGGCGTTGTCTAGACTCGTCAGTTCACGGGCACGCATGCCGACGATAGTGCCACGTTCGACCCATTCGACGGCATAGATGTAAAACTGCTGGAGAAAGGTGCCGATGTCGCGCACATAGCCTTCGTCGCCCTTCCGCACCAAACTTTCCCCAATTTTTTTGCCAGCATAGGTGCCGTCATTCTTTACGTGAAGTCTGGCCCGCACCCGCTCGCCGGGTGTAAATCGTGGAGGCCTGTGGATTTCGACCTCCTGTTCACGTCCAAGGCCCATGGGCATTCCTCCTTGCAGGATATCATTGAAGGCTTCTCCGCAGGAGCCCCGACCATGCTGAAGGTCAAATCGCAGGTGCGGCGAGGACGCAGGTCTTCGGCACGGGGCAAACCTCCGCGCATTGCTGCGTTTCGAAGGTACCCTTGCATTCGGTGCATTTTTCCGGGTCGATAACGTAGATCTCACCTTTGAACCTGATCGCACCGGAGGGGCATTCGAACTCGCAGGCACCGCACTGGGTGCATTGGGACGCTATGATCCTGAAGGCCATTTTTAAACTCCTGAAGATGTTGGATTAAGAGCGCTCACGCCGTCGCCGCTTGTGGTTCGACGCCAAACTTGGCGGCGTAGAGGGTGCCGATGGCGGTCTCGATGTAGTCATAGCAATAAGCATCCGTTGCCCGAACCCCGGCCTCCATGAGCTTAGTCTTAGGGCACTCCCCGATCTTGGCGCATAGCACGACGTCAATACCGACCAGCGCAGTTATGATGCCGTCGAGGGTGGCTTCCTCGCCCCTGCCTCCGAGGCAATACTGTTCGATCTTGCGATGCCCGACGTAGGTGATGCCTCTCGACGAAGCTTCGTATACTTGGAACTCCTTCGCATGGCCGAAGTGCTCGTTGATGCGACCGCCACCCTTTGTCGCGACCGCGACGTGGAGGGACCCATCGCCGGCTGCTTTGACTGTCTCGATTGCCTCGCTCTTGGCGGTCGCGTGATCGCCGCGTTCGCGGGCGATCACTTCCCGATAGGCCTCGCGCTTACGGGCGTCATAGGTGATCTCTCCGGGAAGCTGGTCGAGTGCGAACTCCTGGCCCCGATCATCCCCAAGCAGGCCGACGGCATCGGCCCTACACTGCCGGCAATGGCGCATTAGCTTTGCGCCGCCTTCGAGACGATCCTGGAGCGCCTTCAATTCGAGCGCCCGCGGGCCGCGCTGTCCGGTCAAGCCGTAGTAGGTGCCATGGGCCGGATCGGAAATAAGCGGCATGACGTTGTGCAGGAACGCCCCCCGCTCCTTGACCCATTTATTTACCTCGACCAGGTGTTCGTCGTTGACACCAGGAATCATCACCGAATTGACTTTGGTGATGATGCCGCACGCGGTCAGCATCTCCAGGCCCACCATTTGCCGCTCGTGCAGAATTCTCGCAGCTTCGATGCCGGTGTAACGACGGTTGCGGTAAAAGATCCAGGGATAGATCTTTGCGCCGATTTCAGGGTCAACCATGTTGATCGTAATTGTCACGTGATCGACATTCATGTCGACAAGTTCGGCGACGTGATCCGGCAGCGCAAGCCCGTTGGTGGAGATGCACAGCTTGATGTCGTGGATCTCCCCCGCAACTCGTTCGAACGTTTCCTTTGTCTTCTTCCAGTCGTAACAGGCATCGCCCGGTCCGGCGACACCCAGCACGGAAAGCTGCGGCACTTCGTTGGCGACGGCAATGACCTTGCGCAGCGCCTGGTCTGGCGTCAACTTTTCCGAGACGACCCCAGGGCGGCTTTCGTTGGCGCAGTCATATTTACGATTGCAATAGTTGCACTGGATATTGCAGGCTGGTGCGACCGCGACATGCATGCGCGCGAAATAATGGTGAGCCTCTTCTGAATAGCAGGGGTGGTTTTTGATCTTCGCCCAGATAGCCTGGTCCACGTCGGCCGGTTTTGTGGACACGCCACATGACGAGGATGTGCAGCCACTCGGTTTCGCGGTCGCCAGCAATTGATCCAAGGATGTCGTGCTGGTCGCACTTTCAAGCGAAATCATCGGTGCGGACATTGAGTGCTCCGTTGCTAGTTGACGTCGCCTTTCAAAACGCAAAAGTCATGCCATCCCAAGGACGGGATTTGCTTCAACAATTTGCATTTGTTGTTCGATTCCGACCGTGTTCGGACACAGATTTGTCGAGCTTCCGACAGTCGACAAAAGAGTTGTCCGTAAGCCACCAAACCAGGCATTGGAAATCGAGAAGGTCCAACATCACCCAGGCGCTTAAAGCTTTTTCACCTCGACGCGATGCTGGCGTAGAGCATAGCCGACCTGACGAGGCGTAAGGCCGAGAATACGAGCCGCTTTGGCCTGAACCCACCCGGCTTTTTCCATCGCCTCGATCAGCCGGTCCCGTTGCGTGAGGCGCGACTCCATTGCTGGACAACCGGAACCGTTCGGATCACAAGCCTTGACGGAAGATACCTCGTCCGACGCACCGATGCTCCCGTCCGACCGCGGCGATGAAGTCGGCATCACATTGCTCCGGGCATGCCTATCGACGGTGATGCCGCCGGGCGACCCGTCGGTTCTTTTCCAGAGGAGCGACGAAAGGCACTGGCTGTTCTTGCAGGCAAAATCAGACGAAACGATCGAGCTTGAACGCGCAAGGGTGGCAGTCCTTCGCACGCAGTTTTCGAGTTCCCGGACGTTACCTGGGAAATAGCATTGCGACATCACCTCGATCGCCGACGACGAAAACGTCAGCTCGCGTTGGTTCTCCTTGTTGAATCGGTCAAGAAGAGCTTTCGCAAGGCGTGGAATATCGCCGGGTCGCTCTCGAAGCGGCGGCAGGACAATTGGAACTACGCTGATGCGGTAATACAGGTCGGCCCTGAATTCGGCGTTTGCAACAGCCATCTCGAGGTTCTTATTCGTGGCGCATATGAGCCGGACGTCGACCGCAAGCGTCTTAGTTCCGCCCACCCTCTCCAGTTCGCCTTCCTGTAGGACGCGCAGCAGTTTGGCTTGAAAGGCGGGCGAAATCTCGCCAATCTCGTCAAGCAGAAGCGTTCCGCCATTTGCCAGTTCGAAGCGTCCGGCGCGCTGCGCGATGGCCCCGGTGAAAGCCCCCTTTTCATGCCCAAACAGCTCCGATTCCAGGACGCCTTCAGGCAGCGCGGCGCAGTTCAATTTGACGAACGGCTTGTTTCGACGAGGGGAAAGTTCATGGATCGCCTGTGCAAAAAATTCCTTGCCGGTGCCGCTTTCGCCCCGCAGAAGCACGGTGGAATTCGTCCTCGCCACCACCGAGACGGTTTCAACCACCTGCTGGAGAGCCGGGCTATCCCCGACAATCCCGCCGATTTTGGCGGGTGGATGTCGGTCCGGCGCGCCCCTTTGCGCGATGATCGGCTTCTCCGGTCTCTCTTGTTCGCCGATAGGTCGCCGACCCTCCAGGTTCAGGAAACGATGAAGCCGGATCGTCCGACTGACCAAATTGGCGACCATGGTCAGAAAGCGAACGTCCTCGTCGGCAGGGAAGGGGGCGGCGTCGTTCCTGACGCGATCGATCGATATTGTGCCAAGTATTTTATTATCGGCTTTTACCGGAACGCCAATAAAAGAAATTGGGACGGTGCCGCTGCTCCAAGGCGGTTGCGGCTCAGCCTGAAATAATTCGGACTTGCTGACATCCTTTATGATGAAGGGCATACCGGTCGTCGCGATATGGTCGATTACGGCCTTCGGTATAACGCCTCGAGCGGCTGATTGAGAGGATGTGGGGATGTCGCCAGTTGCGGCAATCTCGGGCTGACCTTCAGCGTCCAGAACAACGATTGCTCCGTGTCGAATTTGCAGAAAGGAAGAGAGGACGTTCACGACGTTGGCAAGCGTGATCTCTAGCCGGGCGGGGGCAGTCAGTACCTTTGATATCTCGTAGATTCCGCTGCGCTGCGTGCCCGCCTGGCGCATAGGTCCAGCAGGTAGGGCAGATAGGGGTTCCACTCCATCGACCGGTCGGGCGGGCATGTGGGTCATTATATGGCCTTGGTTGTCTAACGTTTCTTATAACCCCTGCTTGCATGTATATATAGTAATTTCTAATGCCCATCCGCAACGCGCACCTCTGCAAGTTTCCGATGCGCCTGTCTGCAAACCCAAGTTGGTTCTAAATCGTGGAGTTGCAAACCTTTATCCGAACTTGAAGAGAACGCCGAAACCGCCTCTCGGATAGTTCCACTCGATATCTCCACTTGCCTCGCAGAGTACGCGGCACGTGCCGCACTCCATGCACCCGTCGGCGATAACCTCCACTTGGCCCTGGTCATTCAATTCGTAGCACTTGGCCGGACAGACACTTGTGAGGGCATACAGATTTACGCTTGGCCAATCGTGTGGACGCACCCTAATATGCGGGCGTCCGGCATCGACCACATATCGATTTTGGTAAAGCTTGTCCTCTACGCGTATGTTCGTCACTGCAACCGTCATCTCATCTCTCCTTTATCGCCACGCGCGCGCCAAGCGGACCGCATCACCAAACAGCCCCCAGCGCGAGCGTGCCTTGATGAAGGTGGCCGTGGTCGCCCGTTCCTTGTCGATCTTCGGGGTGCCGTCGACTCGCACAAAGTTCTGTGCGGCCTGCGACAGCAACCTTGGATAAGTCGTGAAGAAATTGCGGGAATTGGTGTGCAGCAGGGCAGGCATGTCCTTGTATTTCCTCAAGTCTTTGATAACGAAGGACTTTTCAAGCATCGACTTGTAAAGGGAGAGGTTCTCCTTGACCATCGGCTTTTTGCGATTCTTGATCTGGACGATTGCTTCGCCGGCGATCCGCCCCGACGTCATGGCGAGGTTGGACCCCTCGCGGTGCACCGCATTATTAAGTTGTGCCGCGTCGCCGACGACGACCCAGCCGTCACCAAAAAGCTGCGGAATTGCCTTGTAACCACCTTCTGGAATGAGATGCGCCGCATATTCCTTGACTTCCGCTCCTGCGATCAGCGGCTTGACCGACGGATGGCTTTTGAATTTTTCGAGCAGCTCATAAGGACTTTCCATTGTTGCCGCGAATTCGGAGACAAGGCAGCCAATGCCGATCGAGATCGATTCTTTGTTGGTGTAGAGGAAGGCAAGCCCGGCCATGTTGCGAGAGATCGTGCCAACTGCCTCGATGACGCAGCCTTCATTGGCCTTGAGGCCGAACCGCTGGTCAATTACCTCTTCGGCCAGGAAATGCATTTCCTTGACGGCGAGCGCGACAGTTTCCGGTTTTGGCGTGTCACGCAATCCAGCACGCGTGCCGAGCAGCCCATTGACGCCCTCTGCGAGAACGACCACGTCAGCAAGAATCACGTCGCCGGCGCGGTCGGTGCGAACGCCAATCACCTTGCCCTTTGGATCACGAACGAGTTCCGTCACGGTCGTCTCGCATAGAAGCGTCGCTCCGGCCTCGCGCACCTTGCGTGAAAACCATTTGTCGAATTGGGCGCGAATGACCGTGTAGCGATTGTGTCTCGACTCGTTGAAGTCGTCCGACCGGTATTGCATACCGATGTGGGACGAGTCGTCCATCATCCAGAAGCGCTGCTCGACTAAGTGCCGCTCCAGAGGCGCATCATCCCGGAAGTCCGGCAGGATTTTCTCCAGCATGTCCGCGTACATGATGGCGCCCTGCACATTCTTGGAGCCCGGATACTCGCCACGCTCCAACTGCAGCACCTTCATGCCGCGGCTCGACATCGTGTAAGCAGCTGCGTTTCCGGCCATGCCGGCCCCGATAACTATGGCGTCGAAGTTTTCCTCAGTCATGGGGCGCCCTCAGTTTGCAAGCTTATCGCGACTGTGCGGCGACAGTCGATGGGTGAAGAGTTCCGTCAATGACGGCAGTAAACGGATCGCATCGGTGACGACGCCGAGGTGGGCGAAATCAAAAATCGGCGCGTTAGGATCGGTGTTAATGGCTAAAATAAGATCAGCTCCCTCGACGCCAACGCGATGCTGGATGGCGCCGGAAATGCCAGCCGCTATGTAAAGCTTCGGCCGGATAGTTTTGCCAGTTTGGCCGATCTGCCGATCAGCAGGCATCCAGCCCTTTTGGACGAGGGGGCGCGAACAGCCATAATCGGCCCCGATCGTCCGCGCGAGTTTCTTCATAAGCTTCACGTTCTCCACCGCCCCGAGACCGAGGCCTCCAGCAACCACGACGTCCGCATAGGCGAGATTCGCCGTCGCCGACTGGCCATCGGACAAGAAACCGAGGACCTTAGTGACGATCTCTTCCTCGATCATCGACACTTTGTGTTGAATGACGCGTCCGATCTTATTATTCCCGCGCGGCGGCATGGCCATGACCCTCGGCCGGACCGTTGCCATCTGCGGCCGGCAGTTGAGCGTGTAGATCGTGCAAAGCAAGGAGCCGCCGAAAGTCGGCCGGGTCGCCGCAAGCGAGCCGTCCGCATCCACATCAAGTTCGGTGCAATCCGCCGTGAGCCCTGTCAACAAGGTCGTCGCCACGGAACCGGCAAGGTCGCGCCCGAGCGTCGTTGCCCCTAAAAGAAGGATTTCCGGTTTGTAGTTAGTAACCAGATCCGTCAATGCTTTGGTGAAAGGCTCATTTCGGTAGTCGGCGAGCAGTGGGGCCTCGACGAGGTAGGCCAGGTCGGCACCATAAGCAAAAGCCTCGGCGATGGCAAACCACGTGGCCTCTCCCGGTGGTCCGAGAACGACGCCGGCAAGCTGGACGCCCAGCTTGTCGGCGAGCTTGCGGCCTTCGCCGAGCAGCTCGAAGGAGACGGGATGGACCTGATCGCGCTCCAGCTCGATGAAGACCCAAACGTGCCGATGGTCCTTAAACTGAAGGGGCAGCTCTTTCTTCATGGCGGCACGGCCAGCGGCTGGAGGAGGGCTCTCTCGATTCGTGCTCAACATCGTCGCTCCTTGCCTTCACGCTTCGCCGTCAAAGGCGAGTTCGCTTTCGAGCGCCGGCTGGCGCAAAAAGATCCCAGCGATCAACTCCTCGGCGAGATCGCGCGGCGTTTTTTCCGCGGTGTCGATCTGCTCCGCCTTTTCCGCCCGCTCAGGAGGGGCAAAGACCCTCTTAACGACGGTTGGCGAGCCACGCAGGCCGCACTTGGTGAGGTCCTCTATGCCAGCGTCGGCCGCATTCCACTTCACGATCTGGCTGCGCGCGGCCCGTAGCGCGTCGTCGAGCGAGCCGCGGCGGATTTCGTTTGTGCCTTCGAGCATTGTAATTAGACAAGGGAGCTTGCTCATCAGCGTCTGCGTGCCCCCTTCCGAGCGGCGCTCCACCGTAATCTCGCGCCCATTGATGTCGACAGAGACGATTTTGGCAACATAGGTGAGCTGCAGGAGGTCGAGGCGCTTGGCGATGCCAGGCCCAACCTGGGCGGTATCGCCGTCGATGGTCTGTTTGCCCGTAAAGACGATATCGGGCGTACCGAAGGCCTCTCCGATCTTCGCGATGGCTCGCGAAAGAGCAAACGAGGTCGCCAGAGTGTCGGAGCCGGCAAAATGACGGTCGGTCAAGAGTACGGCGCGGTCGGCGCCGTAGGTGAGCGCCTTGCGCAACGCGTCCTCTGCCATGGGCGGCCCCATGGTGAGCACGGTCACCTCGCCGCCATGGCGGTCGCGCAACTGGAGCGCCTCTTCAAGGGCGAACAGATCATAGGGGTTGATGATGGTTGGCACCCCCTGACGCATGATTGTGTTCGTCACCGGATGCACTCTTATTTGTGCAGAGTCCGGTACCTGTTTGATACAGATAACTATGTGCATGGCGGTTTCTTACTCCCTCCCTCTATGGGTGGCGGGCTTGCAGTACATATGCTTGCGTGCATCATTCGTGCCAACCGTTTGGCGTTCGCTATCTCATTGAAATGGCTTTGATTCCGACGTTGCTAGCATTTGACTGAATTGTAAGCTTCCCTACATTGTCGTGTCGCAACCGTGCTCATTCCTTTTCGAACGGCTTCAGGAAGGAGTCCAACGGGACAACGGTGCGGCCGGGTGTGACAGGTCTGTCCGGATTGTGGTCCTTGAGCACCTTGAAGACCCGGTGCGAGAGCGGCGCGGAGGTCGCGAAATCACAGTAGGCCCTTTCCAGTATGGCACGGGCACGAGCAGCGATTACCCGGTCAGGGAGATGGGAGAAGTCCTCTGCCGCGAGGTATTGGCCCATACGCTTCATGATATGGAGTCGCGAGACATCGAGAACCTTCGGGTCATAGGGGACCCCTAGGGCTGCGAAGAACTCCTCCGCAGCCGAGAGACATTTCAGCCGATTGAGGATGTCTTTGACATCGACGGGACTGCTGTCAGCGGAGCAACGGCACATAAGATTCCCCCTGGTCGTGAGCGGTGATCGCGAGACCGTTCTCCCGTAGCTTAAGCTGCAACGTACGGAATGCGTGGTTCGACGCGGCTAGGCGCAAGGCAGTCGCGTTGCAACTGAAGTCGGCATAGGCTGGTGGTCGAGTGCTATCCACCGATGGTGTCGAGAGATTGATTAAGATGATATGGCGCTGGGCCCCCTCCATGAACACGCATGGGCGGTGAACCGGCGATCTATGTGACTGAGAGCCCCGGCTTTTACCTGATCGTTCATACGATGCCGGTGCCGTCATGCAGGTCGTATCGGTGAAAAGGAATTGCCGTTTCATGAGCGTGCCTGCTCCTACTCCCCTGAACGAACCCGGCTGCTCGTGTCGGCCACGTGGCCGGAACGGGATTGGCTCCGGAGCCTTTCAACGATGCCCGGTAAAACTTCGAGCACCCGGTCGACATCCTCGTCACAGTTATCGCGCGAGAACGAGAAGCGGATTGTTCCGTGCGCCATAGCATGAGGGATATCCATTGCCCTCAAGACATGGCTCGGCTCCAGCGAACCGGAGGAGCAAGCAGAGCCGGAAGAGCAGGCGATGCCATAGCGGTTGAGAAGAAGGAGCATACTGTCTCCTTCGAGACGTTGAAAGGCGATGTTCGCAGTGTTCGGCAACCTCTTAAGCCTATCGCCGGTTACGAAGGCGCCTGGAACACGCTGGACAATGCCGTTCTCCAATCGATCTCGGAGCGACTTTAATCGGGTCCTCTCGTCGTCTATTGATTCCAGGGCGAGTTCGGCAGCCTTGCCTAAACCTACAATCCCGGCCGTATTTTCTGTCCCTGCGCGTCGGTCGCGCTCCTGATGACCTCCCTTGATCAGTGAGGAGAAAGATAAGCCCCGCCTGAGATAGAGTGCACCAATGCCTTTTGGTCCATGGAATTTGTGTCCGGACAACGAAAGCATGTCGATTGCAGTAGGTTGGAGGTCCATTGGAACCTTGCCGACCGCCTGGACCGCGTCGGTGTGGAAAAGTGCACCGATTCTCTTGGCCATCTCGGCAAGCTTAGCGACCGGGAAAATGGTTCCCGTCTCGTTGTTCGCCCACATGATCGAAGCAATCGCTACACGATGAGTGAGGGCGGTCTCATAGGCGTCAAGATCGAGACGTCCATGTCGATCCACTGGGATCCTGTGTACCTTAATGCCGCGCGTCTTCTCCAGATGGCCGCAGAGTGTCAGCACCGCTGAATGCTCGACTGCGGAAGTCACGATCTCTGTGCGCTCAGGCATCACCTCCAGCGCCGAAAGGATCGCCGCATTGTCGCTTTCCGTCCCCCCCGAGGTGAACACGATCTCATGATCGAACTCGGCGCCGATCAGCGCTTGCAATTGCCGGCGCGCCTTCCTCACCGCCTCGCGGATGGAGGAGCCAAAAGCGTGCGTCGACGAAGGGTTTCCAAACTGATCCGCAAAGAACGGCAGCATGGCTTCAACCACTTCAGGATCGACTCTGGTCGTTGCATTATTGTCGAGATAGATCGCTCTCATGGGTGGATCTCGACTGAGGGGAAGCGGTGACAATGCTGCGGCGTCTTGCACATGCTGTTGTTTGATAGCCTCGGGCAAGCAGCGCGGGGTGGAGTCGTGCGATGGCGCGTCACGCGATCTTGTTGGCATCGATAACGTCGCATAGCCGCCATCAGTAGGAAGGGAAGAACGTTGTGCGCTCGCGCCTTTTCCAACGGTTGGATTCGCCGCGGCTGCTTAACTAGATGGGTCGCCAGCTTAGCTTGTCGCTGAGAACTGAACTGTTGCAGGCTGCGGCGATTTTTAGACCCTGTCCTACGCGATTGCCGGCTACAACATCCATTTCGACCCTGCCAATTTCTCCAGGCCTCAGATTTCTGTTGTGACGGTCTGATCGTCCTCCTCTGCCGGAACGAGGCTTTCGACGACCAGTATTGTATAAACCGCTGACACGTCTTCGACGGCTTGAACGAGTGTCGTCCGTCTACTGCCAGATCTAGCGAAGTGAGCGACTTGGTCATGAAATCAAGCCTCTTGACACGCACGCGTCTTCGCTCACCTTTCCTCGGCGCGGAACTGCTTGCAGAGGGGGCGTCTCCTTTGGAATCCTGGCCCGGATGCCCGCCAAAAAATTTTGCTGCCTCAGGATAATCCGTTGATGAGCAGACCTTTCTCTCCGGCAGCAAACCGCTTAAAAAGCCTGCTGTCTCCTGACGGACGGTTTGAGGCGCTTCGGCGGGCTTTAGGGTTATGAGTTCGGCCAGCGCTGGCGAGAAGGCGGTCGCTGGGTTGGAACGCAAGGACGACGGCGTCACCAGAAACGCTTCCACCGTTGGATCGACTCCAATTATCAATTCAGGCCCTCTACCGTAGGAAACTGCCCCGGTCTCGCTGAGGGGATTTTCCTGCACGCCGTCGTTCTTCGGATTGAAAAAGGAAACCATGACCTTTTCGCAATAATTCCGCATGGCTCTCTCGCTTTCTCGGTGATCAGCCGAAGGATTTGCCGCAAGTGCAGTTCTGGTGCGCATTGGGATTGTCGAAGACAAAACCGGAGGTTTCTGGTCCCGTCACGAAGTCGATCGTCATGCCGTTGATGTGTGCTTGCGAGTCTGCGTCAACGAACACCTTGACCCCATTTGTTTCGATCACCGCGTCGCCCTGGCCCTGGACGCTTTCTAGCCCCACCAGGTATTTGTAGCCGGCGCATCCACCTGCCTCGACCGCGATGCGAAAGCCTTCCGCCTGCTCGGCTCGGGAAAGCGTTACGTTCATGATGGCGGCGGCATTCTCTGTGAGCTTGATCATGGGATGATTCCTTTTTGTTCGATGGCGCATTTTCGGATTACCGTGCATGCGTCGTGCCAAGCGGTGAGGAAGGCCAAGAGTTCGATCAGCCCGCGTGTTGTATTCCTGCGTCGTCGAACATCGGAGATCTCGAAAGCGCGCCAACTCCAGAACGTCTGCCCGCGTATCTCCGTCTATCATTTTCGGTTGAGGCTCTCGTTGCCGCCGCACCGAAATCCCAGCGGTTCGGCGAAAATGAATGGGAGGCGACAACTGCTTCTAGATTTGTCGCTTGCGCGACATAAAAATTCTGCACGAGTTTTCGTGATTAACCGCTTAGCCCCTAAGCGCTTGGGCTATGGAACAGACATCTAATCTTTTCTGGAACGTCAGCTTAAGCGGCCGGAACAACTTTTGAAGCTCCCGTGACGAGGCTGCGGTCGCCAGCCCATATGAAGTCGATCCTCCATGGAGAGGACTAAGCACAATGTCACATGTGCCTCAGTTCCGCGGTTTTTGGGAAAAGGGCATCACCTACGGTACAAAGGACTTATCCCTCCGCGGCCGCCAGTACAAACCGTTTCTCCCGCCGGCGTTGCGCGGACGAGGGGATGTTCATCGCCTCGCGATATTTGGCGACTGTGCGGCGAGCAATGTCGACGCCTGTTTCCTTGAGCTTGGCAACGATGCCATCGTCGGACAGCACATCATGGAGCGTCTCTGCGGCAATAAGTGCCCTTATCTGATGGCGCACAGCTTCGGCCGAGTGCGCGTCACCGCCTTGTGAGGACGGGATCGCGACGGTGAAAAAATACTTGAGCTCGAACACGCCGCGGGGCGTGAGAATGTATTTGTTCGACGTTACCCGACTTACAGTGGACTCGTGCATGTCGATCGCGTCAGCGATGGTCTTAAGATTGAGAGGGCGAAGATGAGCAATGCCATCTTCCAAAAAGACATCCTGGTGGCGCACGATTTCGGTCGCCACCTTAAGGATCGTCGTGGCGCGCTGATCGAGACTCCGAACCAACCAGCTCGCGCTCTGGAAGCATTCGTTCAGGAATGACTGATCTTTCGAGCTTTGGGCGGTTAGGCGAGTAACTTGCGCAAAATAGGTTTGGTTGATCAGTACCTTGGGCAAAATCTCCCGATTAAGCTCGACGTGCCATCCGCCTCCCGGCGAGGGTAGGACGAAGACGTCGGGTATGATGGATTCCGACCTTGCGGACTGGAACTGGTTTCCAGGCTTTGGGTCAAGTGCACGAATTTCGTTCAACATATCGAGAAGGTCGTCTTCATCGACCCGGCAACGTCGCTTCAGTGCTCGAAAATCGCGTCGCGCAAGCAACTCGAGATTTGCGACCAGAGCTGCCATGGCCGGGTCGAACCGGTCTCGTTGGCGCAACTGAATCTCGAGGCATTCGCCCAGACTTCGCGCAAATATGCCCGGCGGGTCAAATAGCTGCAAAGCCTCAAGAACCCGCTTCACTCCAGCCTCAGGGCTATTTAGCCTCTCTGCTAGCTCCAGAAGGTTCACTTGCAGATACCCAGTGTCATCCAGATGGTCGGCAAGCGCGCCAGCAATCAGCCGCTCCTGGGGTGTGAAGGCAGTGAGGGCGATCTGATGGGCGACATGTTCGTGCAATGTCTCAGTTGAGGCGGCGAACTCATCCAGGGAAGGCCTTTCCCCCGGCGAAAGGTTGCCTGTGTCACGGATTGATTTCCAGGGACTAGACAGCTCAGGCATGTCCGTCCTGGCCGGTCCATCAACGTGGTCTTCGCGTGCGCTGATATTTGGATCATCCGCCGCAGTTGGCGATACGCCAGAAGCCCCGCCGTCATTCGACGCCAGGTCGAGAAATGGGTTCTTCTCGATTTCCTGTTCCACGAACTGATTCAGTTCGGTGTGCGCCAGCTGCAGCAAGCGAATAGACGCGATGAGCTGGGGCGTAATAACCAGCGATTGCTGCTGACGCTGATGAAGGCTTGTAAAGGACTTCATGGTTCGAGCAAAACTCCTATCATTCGGCGCAGGTGTGCACGACAAGTCGTAGCTGCTGGTCGTTGGCTTCAATGCTCATACGAAGGCTGGGGCCTTAAGGCATTTCAAAATGTTTTGCGGCGAAGAAACGCCATACGGATCGGTCGCGCAGTTGTCGCCAAAGCCTTCTTCCTCGAACCACCCCTCCACGACGCCATTATTGATCACGGCAGCGTAGCGCCAGGAGCGCAGACCGAAACCGAGATTGTCCTTGGCGACGAGCATACCCATTTTCCGAGTGAATTCTCCCGAACCGTCCGGGATAAGCTTGACATTTTTCAACCCCTGAGACTTGCCCCAAGCATTCATGACGAAGGCATCGTTGACGGAGAGACAGTAGATGTCGTCAATGCCATTCTTCTTAAACTCGACATAAAGACTTTCGAAATCAGGCAGTTGGAAGGTGGAGCAGATTGGCGTGAAGGCGCCCGGCAGCGAAAAAAGGATTACCCGCTTACCGCTGAAATAGTCGTCGGTCGTCTTGTCTTCCCAGCGGTAGGGGTTGGGACCGGATATAGACTCGTCGCGAACCCGCGTGCGAAAGGTGACAATAGGGACCTGCTTTTCCATGGTCATCAATGAAGCTCCTCTAGGAAAATTTATTTGCGGCCTCTCAGTCACGGCTAACACGAATCCGACCTCGGCCCACACGCCAGGGCAAGCAAGCGTCATGCCATTTGGCCTGAAGGAGATGGACTTGCGGTCAGCACAGGGCCTTCGTCGCCGCACTCGTGCGCTGCTCGTGCGGGCGAGCGAATTGTGAAGCCGTTGTGCCGCGCTGACGGCCGGGCGCTGTTTCGGCTACTTCCGACCGCATCTCGATCAAGGTTTCTCTGCCGCCTTTTAGAACCTTAGCATACTGCCCGCCAGTCCGGTCGCGGCGGGAAGGCGCGGGTCACGAGGTTTGAGGTTCTGCTCGTGCGTATGTCTACCCGCGCACGTTTTCTTGTTTGAAACTGCACAAGAAAGTTTGAGGTCCGACAAAAAGGGGGCGCCAGGCTCGGACCGCGCATCGAAAAATGGTGAAACGCAAACGGCTCCGATAATTTCGTCACAGAAGACGACGATGGCGGATATCCGCAGGTTGGGGGCGTGAAGAGCTCGCAGCCGCCAATATCGATCGGCTGATGCCGACCGGCACCCGGGTCGCGCTATGTAGCCTTTGGCCTACGAGCATTTGTTGCTCGGCTGACGTCGCCGCGGAGCTGATATTTTGTTCCTCTCACCGCTCACCGCTCAGCTCGCTGGCGACCTGCTGGGCGCCCGGCGCCGATGGCGACGCCACCCACCTGCCCGGCGGCTATCCCGAGCTGCAAGCCGGCGGCTCCGGGACTAGAAGTTTTCTCGCCCGGAATGCTCGATGTGGTAGCGCCCGGCACGTCCGTCTGCATCCCGACAATGCCGCCTAGTTCTTTACGCTGGCGCGCCAGGCTGGCCTTTCCAATACGCGGGTGGTAATTACCCGCTGATTTTCTTTGCGAGCGCATCCATGTCGGGCACGGTGATATGCCGGATGTTCTCGATGCGGATGACGCCCTCTTTGCGAAGCCGGGTCAACTGGCGGCTGACGGTTTCGATCGTCAGCCCGAGAAAGTCGGCAATCTCGGCACGCGATAGCGGCAGATCGAAGGCAGTGCTCGTCGCCGTCTCGGCGTGGGCGGCAATGAGGTGGAGCAGGCTTGCGACCTTCTCCTCGGCGGTCCGCCGGCCGAGCGTCAGCATCCATTCGCGCGCGGCATCCAGCTCATTCAGCGCCTGAGCGTGCAGGCTACGCTGCAATTCCCTAGTCTCCAATATCATGCGTTCGAGCAAATTGCGGGGGAACACGCAGATCTCCGCATCGGTCGCGGCCTCGGCCGACAGCGTGCTTTCGCGCACGAAGGGGCGGCCGACGAAATCGGGGGCGAATTGCAGGCCAACGATCTGCTGGCGCCCGTCCGACATCACCTTGCAGAGCTTCACCACGCCGCGCGTGATGTTCGAATAGAAAGAGTTTTCCGATCCTTGTGCAATGATCTCGCAGCCTGCGTCGACCTTGCGGCGCAGCGAGTGGCGGCCAAGTTCGCTAAGCTGGCCAGCCGACAAGGCGCCGCAAACGACGCCGTGCCGCGCCTGGCAGGAACGGCAAGCGACGGAAGTGCCAATCACGAGAACCTCACTGCGTGCGACGTCCATGTCCTGATCCCTTCGAAAACCGCCTATGCCGGACATGCCCGAGACGACCACGCGGCCGTTGCGACTTCGGCTATCCCTATTTCTTCCAGCGCGTCTTTGATGGCTATCAATTTCATCGGGATTGCGATTTGATCCAGATCAAATCTCCGTACCCACGCTCTTGCCGTGCCAGGCAGGGTAGTTTGTGGATTTGTTTCGGACGGCATTTTCGGCCCGCCGCTTGAGCGGGCTTTCTGCGGCCATCGCCTTCCGTCTCGGCGGACGGTAGGCCACCATACCCATTGCTGTCAGGCAACACCCAATCGGCAGATTGCCGCCGACTCTTAGGGTGGTGTCGTCGGGCTGGTAGAACTGACATTCAGGACAAAGGAGTAGCACGCTTCGAGCTGTTCCCGGAATTCCGCCGCTAGCTCGATGCCACAATTCAAAGCTACCCACCCTCAAGCTATCCCACTGCATCGCAGTACATCAGGACATTCGTTACTCGTCGCGCTGTCTCTGGCCCCCGGCTGTGGTGGCTGGAAAAAAGTCGCACCTGAATAGATGGCATCCGGCACCTGATGTCGGGTTTTGTTAGATACGCGACACGGCCTTGATCAGCCAATCTTTAGTTCTGCCTTGAGCCAAAGCGCTGAAAGGCAATTGAAAAATTTCTTTCCGGCCAAATCAATCAAATTGGCATGAACTTTGAAGTTCTTCTTGCGGGGCGGCAAGGACTGTCGGCCGGTTTCTTTGGTGACCGCCATGGAGCGGAGGAAATCAAAATGCATCTGTGCTCAGAACGCATTTACCGGAAGAGAGGTACCCGTGAAAATCCGATGTCGACCGGAAGGGCGGGCGAGGCATCCAAGAAATTTCGACTTCGGCCAACAAAGCAGCGTGGATTTCGAGCCGCACGGCGATCTGATCGCTGCATCGCATGTCATTGGCGCCTCGCGCTGCTGAGATTGGAAATCTGGCGCTCAACGATTTTGCTCGCTCCCTCTCCGAGGAGAATTCGTTCTCGGCGAAGGGGCTTTGATGACAGGAGAAAAGCAGTGGCTACCATTAGGGTTCCAGAACATGTCCCTCCCGAAATGGTGAAGGACTTCAGCCTGTTCACGTCGCCCGGCATGGAGCGCATGCCAAATGGGGATCCGCACGCAGCTGTCGCTTGCCTCCATAATGGACCGAGAATCTTTTATTCTCCCTGCAATACGCGCGATGGCCGAGGTACCTGGGTCATCGTTCGCGCTCAGGACCAACGCAAATTGCTGCAGGACACCGGAACCTTTTCCAGCCATCGGAGCCTTTTCGCCTCGGCGCTTGGCGAAAACTGGCCGCTGATCCCGCTTGAACTCGACCCCCCGGCTCACAGCGTGTTTCGCTCACTTCTCAATCCGCTGCTTTCGCCCAGGCGGATAATGGAGCTCGAACCGGCGGTCCGTGATCGGGCGATTGCGTTGATTTCCAAGATTTCCGCGTCGAGCACAAGCTGCGACATCTTGACGGACTTCGCCTTTCCTTTTGCGGTTAGTATCTTCCTCCGTTTGCTCGGCTTATCCGATGAGCGCCTCAATACATTCGTGGGCTGGGGGAAGGACCTGCTCCACGGCGACGGCATCAGACGAACCGCAGCCGCCCGAACAATTTTGGCGTTCATCGATGAACTTGCAGCGATGCGCCGCAAAGAACCGGCCGACGATTTCATGACCTTCGTCGTGCAGGCAAAGGTCGACGGCCGCCTGTTGAGAGACCAGGAAATCCATGGAATAGGCGTGCTTCTATTCGTCGCGGGACTGGACACCGTGGCAACGGCGATCGGCTTTGACCTGGCCTATCTCGCGCGCAATCCGACAGAACAGGAATTGCTGCGGAGCAAACCGGATCGAATTGTGCTCGCAGCCGAAGAACTGCTTCGCGCCTATTCGACCGTGCAGATGATCCGTGTGGCGACGAAAGATATCAATTTCGAAGGCGCGCCGATCCGTAAGGGGGACTACATTTCCTGCGCCACGATGATTGCCAATCGTGATCCGGTGGAATTCGAAAATCCGAACACGATCGATTTGGCACGAGAAGACAATCGCCACACCGCTTTTGCGTACGGTCCCCATCGCTGTCTTGGATCACACCTTGCCCGGCGAGAGATCGTCATCGGCCTGGAGGAGTGGCTGTCGCGCATCCCTGACTTCCGTATCAAGGATGGTACGGCGCCCATCACCTATGGGGGCCACGTGTTTGGAATGGAGAATCTGATCCTGGACTGGTCCTGATAATTGAGAGGAGGAAAGACATGGAGTACCGTATGCGCGTCATAGTGCACACTTCCAAATGCCAAGGTCATGCAAGATGCTGGGCCCAAGCGCCCGAAATATTCAATCTTGACGACGAGGGATACATACTGCCCGGTGCAATCGATGTCGAGGAGAGGGACGAACTGTTCGCGTCGCGAGGCGCTCGATCCTGCCCTGAACGTGCGCTGGAGATAGATTGCGTTTCGGATGCGTTGCTCGATCGCCTTTTGTTCAACCAACATTGTGGGGGTTGAAACGCAACGCAACTGGTGCATGACGGCGCCGTCGCTGTCCAAACACCTTACCCGCAGCTCTCCCATTGATGTCTACTTCTAAGGGCAGTTGTTTACATGCATGCCTAAGCAGAGGGAGGGTTTTTCCTTACGTCAGCCGAGCAGTTGAAAGCTGGCTGCGTCACTGGATGGGTAAGCGCCCCGATATCAGATGTGCGACAAGCGATGAAACACAAAAAAATTACCGAATTGCTCGACCGCGAGGCGCTCCGCGACTGCCTCTATCGGTATTGCCGCGGGATAGACCGCGCCGATGAAAGGGCGCTGCGCAGTTCCTACTGGCCCGATGCACGTGACAATCACGGGACCTATTCCGGTTCGGCCGAGGGCTTCATCGAGTTCGCCCTTGGTGTCTTCAAGACGGGACCGCGCAACATCCATCAAATCACGAACATTCTGATTGAGTTCAAAGCCGACTGATAATGCTTTCATCGAAGCGTTCAATGGCCGCTTCCGTGCAGAATGCCTGAACCAGCATTGGTTCCT
>NZ_JARFVE010000024.1:0-22029 GCF_029194105.1 Rhizobium mulingense
TGGGCCGCCTTCAGCGCGTCCGCCCACGCCCCCTTGCTCTGCCCCGGCAGCTGCGGTGTCGCCGCCTTGATCTCGTCAAGCCTCGCCCGGTCCTGGGCCGACACCGTTCGATACGCCGCCCTCCTGGCGATAACCCGCTTTACGACGCCCACGATTACGGCGGCATCGGCGGCGCTGAGATCGGGATGGGCCGCCTTCAGCGCGTCCGCCCACGCCCCCTTGCTCTGCCTCGACTGCCGCGGTGTCTGCCTGGCGATTTCGTCCAGCCTCGCCTGGTCCTGGGCCGACACCGTCCGGAACGCCGCTCGATTGACGAGATCGCCCGTTGAGGCCCCCACGATTATGCCGGCATTCGCGGCGCTGAGATCAGGCGCCAACGCCTGCGGCCTTTGAGCATATAACGTCTGCCTGCGGCTGGGCCTGGGATCTGCGTCCTTCTCAGTAGTCCGCCTCTTGCGCCCGCCACCGGTCGGATCGCTGGGCTCCGCGGGCACCTCGGACATGGCCGAATGCTCCTCTCTTCCACCCGGCACCTCGGTGGGCCCGGCAACCGCTGAGGCTTCTAAATTCCCAAGGCCATGCAGCCCCCCGCGCTGAGGGCCAGTCTCCAGCGGCTGGCCCTCGACGAGGTGAATAGTGCGATCGGCATTATTGTATTCATCTGTTGTCCTCGTGAGGTTGAACGCGGTCTCTGCCGGGACGACCGGAACTCTCGTCAGTTCCGTCATGTCAGCCATCATTTGCGGGGTTTGTTCTTCAGGGCTTTGAAGCTCGGTCGGCGGGCTTGGCTGGTGGACGCTTAGCCTTTCCACGTAACGCAATACAGAATTCTCTTGCCAGATGTCGTCCGAATTGAAGTTGTCGGCCACTTGATCGACACGCGCCACTGAAGACTGCGCTTTTTGATCCGCTGGGTGCCGGCCCTCATCCGGCCGCGAAGAGCACTGCCCCTTAGTCCGAGGGTCCCTGTCAACCATGCTCACCCCCCTGGGATATGGCCTTCAGGAAACAAGGGGTCAGCTGTCGAGCACCGACTGCTGACGGAAGGTCAGAATTTATCAGGGGCTCAAGCGACTTAACCAGAGTGCAAGGGGCGCGACTGCGACCATCGACCGCTCCAGCTTGCCGAGCCTCGTTCAGACGCCGCTTAATCACCGTGGGTCCCGTTTTTTGCTGTTGTGGCATGGGGCGGCTCTGCGGAATCGAGCTCAGGTGACGGGAGGCCGGCAGATCCCGAAGACATGGCCAGGCCGTTGATAACTGGTAGCGTAAACGCATCATTGCAGCAGAACCTCGAAAACCACGGAGAAGAGCCCGCGATTCAAACTAGCGCAGTCCCGGTATTGGGTTGCATGCACAGGTGATATGCTCGCATCCGGTTAGTGAACGGCTATGGCGCAGCTCCTGCGTGAACCCATAACAACAGCGGCGATCCTTCGAGAGATGCAGCGACGACCCGTTCTCCAGACCGGAGGTCCGCGCTTGATGTGGCGATCGGCACGGATTGCTATCAACGCTGACGGCCGCCGGTGCCGCGCAAGCCGGTTACGACGAAACATCGACATGATCTCTTCTATGGTGGGATTGGCCCACCGATACCTGGGTAGTGGCAACTGTCGCCAATTGCGGCGCCAGTGAGGTCGGCCTTCGTCTTCGAACTCCTTGCTGGCTTCCGCTAAACAACGCGGCCTTATCACAAAAGGCTGGGAGATTTAACGATGATCCCGGCATCCGGACTTCTGCGCATTGCCGGCCGGTAATAGCGCGAAAGACTTGCAGCAATCGCAGCGCCGGCGGCAGCCGTGACTAGTATCCGCACTGCCTGGCCCGTAACAATGCGCTGTGACCAGCGGAAGCCGATCTCGTGGAAAGACAAGGCATGCTGCGGGCTGATATGATGAAAGACGCCGGCAATGGTGCGGCGGACCCGGGCCTTGAAACCTCCCACCGAGTGGACGGCGACTTGGACGAATTCGCGGCTCGAATGCTTTACGTTCTCATGCGTAGCAAAGCTCTTGCCAATCGCCATGAACGCCTCACCGCCCATCAGGCAGGTTGCGGTTCGATCCCTTTCGCCGTCGCGCGCCCTGCATGTATCGAAAGGCCTTTTCGGCCCCGTCCAGGCGGTAGACCGTCCGGATCCATTCTCGGTCGCTCACCGAGATGAAAACGGTCGATCTCCACCGTGCCATCTAGCATGTGCTCGCGCGCCAACATGAGGCGCAGCGCATATCCCATTCGCTAGCTATTGGGCATCACCAAATGTGGAAATGCCTATCTTCGCCGCATGAATGATCCATGCCGCCAGGGCTGCTATCCCGCACCTGGCGCGAACCGGGACTGCAACCGGTTCGTGGATCGTGTCCAGGAGGTGGTTGTCTAATCGCTAAGCTGGTCGTCAAGGCGCTTTAGGTGTTTGGTCCCGGCATTTGATGGTGCAATATTTTCCTTGGCATGGAGGGAAGCACTATGGGCCAGGTTCTACACGGGAGCGCCACGACGACAGAGGCAATCCGTCGAGCAATACAAAATAGTGAAGAGAGCCTGAGAACGCTTTCGAAGCGATACGGGATCAACCAGAAAACCGTGGCGAAATGGAAGAAGCGGACATCGTTGGTCGACCTTCCTACAGGCCCAAAGGACCCGCACTCGACGACCCTTTCCCTCGAAGAAGAGCCGTTATCGTCGCCTTCCGCCGGCACACGTTGCTGCCGCTCGATGATTGCCTCTACGCTCTTCAGCCGACCATTTCATATCTGACGCGTTCGTCGTTGCACAGGTGTTTGCAGCGCCACGGCATTTCACGTCTGCCGGAGGTCAGAGGCGACAAGGAGCCGAAGAAGAAGTTCAAAAGCTATCCGGTCGCTTACTTCCACATCGATATTGACGAGGTGCAGACGGCCGAGGGCAAGCTCTATCTCTTTGTCGCAATTGACCGAACATCCAAGTTCGCGTTCGCGGAACTCTACACCAAAGCCGGCAAGATGAATGCCGCTCAGTTCTTGCGCAATCTGATCACGGCAGTGCCCTACACCATTCACACCGTTTTGACCGACAATGTCATTCAGTTCACCAACCGAGCTTGTGATCGAAATGCCTTCCAGCACATCTTCGATTGGGTCTGCGACGATCACAGCATCGAGCATCGCCTGACCAAGGTGAAGCATCCCTGGACCAACGGACAGGTCGAACGGATGAACCGAACGATCAAGGAGGCGACCGTCAAGCGCTTCCACTACGACGATCATGCGCAGTTGAAAAAACATCTGGCTGACTTTATCGACGCCTACAATTTCGGGCGCCGGCTCAAGACGCTAAAGGGCCTTACGCCTTACGAGTTCATCTGCAGACAATGGACTTTGGAGCCGGATCGATTCATCATCGACCCCATCCATCAAATGCCGGGACTAAACACCTAGGGGCGGCGGCGCGTGAAGACGATGTTGGCGGCGGCACTGCCTCAGCGTATTCAGGAACATTTTCGACGAGGCAATGCGCATCACGTGTCACCTTGCCTGTTGCGCTGCTCTTTTGGCCCCGTACTTGCGGCGCCGGCTCTCAAGGCTTCCGGGCGGTCATTTGCGAGATTCATCCCGTACGAGTGACAGGACAGGCGAATTGGCGCGTTGTAGGTCAGTGTGAACATGAACGACCAATAAGGCTCTGAGGGCAACGGGCTACTGAGCGACAGTCTAGATGAGACCCCTTGCTTGTCGCGCTGCAAGGGGGCTCATGACCAATCCTGATGAGCTTCGGCGCTTGCATATCTGAGCTGTCCCGACACGCGATGCCCTTCTACCAGCGCATTGTTGGATATCAGATGTGCATGCAAGGGGGCAGTGAAGCTCTGCTACTTTTACGGAGAAAGCCGTTCTGTCAGGTGGACGCGAGGCGAGTCTTGAATGTCGTGGAATAATAGGGTCGTCTGGTCGGAGGGCTTGTTCCTCCGCCCGCAGCATTTTCAGCAGGCCGATCGTCACGTCGAACAGCTGGTGCGCAGCAGGACGGCGGTTTTGCATGGGTACGGGTGGGGTATCAGCGAGCTGCGGCTCAATCGAGAGCTGCTTGGTCTCGGAAAGATCGCCATCGAAGCGGCTCGCGGCGTCTTGGAGGACGGGATGCCCTTCAGTATTCCTGACGAAGCCAACCAGCCAACTCCCTACGACGTTCCGCCGGATTTTCGAGATTCGCTTATTCACTTGGCGGTACCGTTTTATCAACCCGGCGCTCTTGAAACCGACGCGCAAGCGGGAATTGACGTACCTATCCGCTTCGCAGTCTCCACTGAGGATGTTGTCGACACCAACGCTGGCGAGCGAGGCAGCGCCTCCATCGACGTAGCGAGGCTGGATTTTCGATTGCTGCCGGACGCGGCAGACCGGTCTGGCTACACTTGCATCCCAATCGCCCGTATCATAGAGGTCCGGGCCGACCGACAGATCATTCTGGACGAAACGCACGTGCCGCCAACCCCCGACTGCGCCAGCTCCCGGGTCCTCTCGAACTACATCACTGAGATCACCGGCCTGCTTCACCATCGTGGTGAAGCTCTGGCCACTCGGGTCTCTCAGTCGGGAACGAACCGGGTTGCAGAGCTCGCGGACTTCCTTCTGCTGCAGGCGATCAATCGGTACGAGCCGTACTTCTGCCACCTGTCCAAGGCCGCCGTTGTAAATCCGGAATCGCTGTATGTTGTCATGCTCCAGTTGGCGGGTGAACTAGCCACGTTCGCCCGCGTCGATAAACGTGCCCCGACCCTTGGTGTTTACAAGCACGACTCTCTCGCGGAGGCGTTTTTGCCAGTGATGCAGTCGATCCGGGCTTCGCTGGGTGCAGTGATTGAGCAGACTGCGGTCCCCGTACCGCTGCAGCGGCAAAAATACGGTGTCCATGTGGCTGAGGTGGCCGACCGCTCTCTCTTTACGACCTCGAGCTTCGTGCTGGCTGCTCGGGCTGATATTGAGGTCGAGCGCCTCCGGCGCGAGTTCCCGTCTCAGATTAAGATCGGCCCGGCGGAGAAAATCACGGAACTCGTCAATGTCGCACTGCCCGGCATTATCATCAATCCCCTACCGGTCGCGCCGCGTCAGATCCCGTTCCATGTTGGATTCAGCTATTTCGAGATCGATCAAAATAGCCGCTTCTGGAAGGAGATGCCCCAATCCGCCGGCTTGGCGCTGCACGTTGCTGGCGACTTCCCAAATCTCGAAATGGCTCTCTGGGCCATCCGAGCCGGACAGAACCCACATTTGAGTTAGCCCACCAATGCCCCTCACGCTACGTGTACACAGCAAAAGATGTAGTTTTCCGGAATATCTCGTGCCGGGCGACGCGGCTGGTGGACTGACTACCAGCCGAGCAGGCAACAGCCTGGTTCTGCCGGATGATCAACAGATGGTCTCGAAATCCCACTGCTCAATCGAGTGCATGGCACGGCGATACGTACTGATCGACCGAGGCCGCGACGACACATGTCAAAATGACGAGGCGGTGCCGCTTCCGTCAGAGGCGCCGGTCGCCCGGAAAACCAGCGATTTTATTCAGATCGGCGCCTATAGGACCGATGTCGTCGCGGTGTCGCCTTCGATATCCATTGCGGAGAGTGCCGCCGAACCGGAGGGACAACTTGCAGCGACAAGTGAGGAGTTGAGTCTTCTTGGCCCCCTCGAAACGGCCTCGTCGCTCCTGGCGGGCAATTGCACCCGGGGTGAAGAAGCGCTGCTGGACCTGAGGGACGGCGAGTTCCTACCATTGCCGTTCTTAGGCACTCGTTTAGACGCGCTGGCGGGCATGATGAGAAGTCCGTGGGATATCTACGCAGACAGTGTGCCAGATCGGGCCCCCATCTTGACGCAACCCAAGGTGGAGCAATCATCTCGCCAAGAATCATCGAGCGGCGGTCACGGCTTTCCTTGCCGCCTGCGGCTTATCATTGGCAGATGTCCGGAATGCCGGCATCGTAAGCGTGCTGGATCGTGCAGGGAAAATGCTTCTGTATTCCGCCGCGCTGCACAGCATACTCTCCGAGCGAGAGCTGGCGAACAATTATTCAGAAATAAGAGTTCCGACGAAAAAACCCTGAGTCTCGTTCCCGATGTCGGTGAGGCGTTGCTCGCAGTTCTGTGCAATGACTCCAGCGGGTTCCTCCGCGGAGACCTGGCCGTTGAGCAAGCCTTCACCGACCGTGGGACGCATGACGTGTCATTCGCGGCTGTGCAGAAGGCTCTGTCCAGCGTTCGTGCACGCTTGTCCCTAGCAGGGATCGAGAAGGCGATGGGGCGGCCCCGTTCCCTTTTGCACCGCAACCATAAGGCGCGAAACCGGAGCGCGTACGTGCGCGTCTTCAATGACGTCGTATCGAGCATCGAAACCGATTTGCTCCGGAGCTTCGGCGCCGACTTCGCGCGCCCAGTGCGAGAGCGTAGTCGACCCGCCCGCCGATCCCACGATGAGAGCGTCCGCTCCGAAGGGAAGTGGGCGGGTTGATGATGGTGATTGAGGAAACGATGCCAAAATCCCAGCCACTCGTCCTCCTTCACGCCGAGGAGCAGTTGGCTGTCCCTTCGCCGTCATCGCCAGTGGCGGACGAACTTACCTGGGAGATGCTTGCGCTCGACCGACTTAATCCACTGGTCGCGGCCGCGGCGGCGCTGCTGGGTCTCAGCGCTCAGCTCAAGAGCAGTGCTAGCCATATCGACGTTGAAGCACTGCGCCTTAGGGTGCTGCGGGAGATCGATGCTTTTGAGCGTCGGATCACGCCGCTCGGATTGCCCTCGCGAGCGATCAAGGTCTGCAAATACGCCCTCTGCGCGACCATCGATGACATCGTTCTGAACACAGCCTGGGGCAGCAACAGCGTCTGGACGACGCGCAGCTTGGTGGGATCGCTGTTCAGCGATACCTGGGGCGGCGAGCGCTTCTTCGATCTGCTGACGCAATTGAAAAATGAACCGGCCATCAATATAGAACTGCTGGAGCTGCTCTACTACTGCATGAGGTTGGGCTTCGAAGGCCGCTACCGCGTCACTGCGGGAGGAGCCGCAGAGCTCAGTGTGCTGTGCGAAGACGTCTACCGCCTGATCCGAGCAGCCCGTGGTGACTTCGAGCGCGAACTATCCCCGCACTGGCGGAGGAACTCAAATAATCCGAAGCCACGCCGCACAATCGTTCCAATCTGGGCCGTCGTAGCGTTTGGGGCAGGATTACTCCTCTCGATCTATACCGGACTCCTGCATGCATTAAATGCCCGCGCCGACGCTGTCTTCAACGATATCGCGACATTGCCGCCGAACGGCGTTGTCAGATCGGCGAGAATCGCATTGCCACCAAAGGTTGTTATGAGCAGCGACCGACTGCGTAACTTCCTCGAGCCCGAAATCCGCGAAGGGCTTGTCACTGTGTCCGAGGACCCACAGCAGATCGTCGTTATCATTCGCGCCTCCGGGATGTTCGATTCTGCTAGTCCGGAAGTGAAGAAAATGTTCCTGCCGCTTCTTTTACGAATTGGTCGTTCTCTGAACGGTGAGTCGGGATCGGTCCTCCTGACCGGGCACACCGACGCCATTCCGGTGCAATCACTCGCCTTCCCTTCAAACGATTCCCTTTCGCTCGCGCGTGCGAGCGCAGCTGCCGAGATTATCAAATCCATGATGGATGACCCAGGCCGCGTGCGAGAAGAGGGCAGAGGGAGCGGAGAACCGGTCGCTTCGAACCACACGCCCGAGGGCCGCGCGCGGAACCGTCGGATTCAAATCATCATCACAAAGACACAATGAAGACAAGCCATGCAGTCAATCAAGAAAGCGCTTAGGTGGCAATGGCTCCGTGTCGGCGGGGCGGCGATCGTATGTGCCTTAATCTTCACGCTCGGACCGCATATCTCGGTCGGAGGATTTGCGCCGCTTGACAGCCTTCGCAGCCAGATCGCGGCATCGATGCTGATTCCGGTCGGATACACCGTGATCTACTTGATCCAGTCCCAGCTTTACAAGGTTCAGGCCTATTTTGAAGACCTCGTCCAATCACGAGTGTCGGGAGCGCTGGACGCGGGTGGGGCCGAGCAGAAGAAGGGAGACCCAAGGCCTTCCGACCGAAGTGTGGGGCAAGCCAGCACGCTTGCTGAAAGAGAGCTGGAGGCGATTCGTCATCGTTTTCGCGAGACCCTTACCACACTCAAGGGGCGCCGCTACGCAGGAGGTATCAGCAGGCGGTGGCTCTATCAGCGGCCCTGGTATGTGATGATCGGTCCGCCCAACTCGGGGAAGACCACAGCAATAGTCAATTCCGGGCTCAGCTTTCCGATGGCGGCGAGGTCCGGTCTGAGAGCCGCCGGTGGGTTAGCGGGTACGGAAAACTGCGACTGGTGGATCACCGATGACGCGGTGTTCGTCGACACTGCTGGGCGCTACACGATACAGGAGGGTGATGCAGACCGGGACAAAGCGGTTTGGCGTGGCTTGCTTCATATGCTCAGACGCTCCCGGCCACGGCAGCCGCTGAACGGTGTCTTAGTCACGATCGCAATCAGCGAGCTGAATTCTACATCCGAGGAAGTGCTCGCCGATCGCGCGCGCTGTATCCGTGAGCGGCTCCTCGAAGTGTACAGGGAGCTTCGCCTGCAACTGCCGATTTATGTGCTTTTCACTAAGAGCGATCTGCTGGCGGGATTTGTTGAATTCTTCGACGATCTGGGTCGCGAGGGGCGGGAGGCGGTGTGGGGGTTCACCTATGCGCAAGAGGCGTCGGAGGACGAAGGCGATCCGATGGCGTTTGCCGCAGCATACGATGCGCTTGTTGGCCGCCTAAACGAAAGGCTGCTTGAACGAATGCAGCACGAAAGCAACCTCCAGCGTCGCGCGCTCATGTTCGGCTTCCCACAGCAGGTCGCTAGCCTCAAGCACCTGACGCAACAGTTCTTGAAGGAAGCCTTTGGCGGGAATTCGTTCCAGGAACCGCTTATGCTCCGCGGCGTCTACTTCTTAAGCGGCACGCAAATTGGCATGCCCTTCGATCGAGTTGCGAACGCCAGATCTCAGACCTTCGAGATCGCTCAGCCGCCCTGTACAGCGCTTCGTGGCCCGGGCCGTAATTATTTCATCAGCCGGCTGCTGCGCGAAGTCGTTTTCGCCGAAGCTGGGCTCGTCGATGCCAATCACCGCTTCGATCGGCGCCAGCGGCGGATCCGGTATGGCGCCTACACGATGATAGCGGCGGTCATTGTTACCGCCAGCGTCTTATGGACGTTCAGCTATATTCGGAATGTTCAGCTGATCGAGAGCGTTCGCCTAATGGCTGGCAGCTATGCTAGAGGGGCCGAAAAGCTGAAGCTCGACCGGGTTGAGAGTGGCGATCTTCGACCCATCCTGCCACTGCTTCAGCGGCTGCGTGATGCCAACGGCGACAGCGCGGGCGGCCGCCTATCAAGTTCGGGTCTCGACCAGAGTAAGAAAATCAAGGTTCAGACGCTCGCGGCGTACCGCCGCGCCGTGAACACCATCCTGCTGCCGCGGCTGATGTTCCGGTTGGAAACCTTATTGGTCGAGCGGCACGACGATGATCAGTTCGTCTACCAGGCGTTAAAGGTTTACCTGATGCTGGGTCAGCAGGGTCCGCTCCAGCGCGCGGTCGTCAAAAACTGGATGGCTGCCGACTGGCGAGTGATGTTTCCGGCCGAAGCCGATGCCGGCCTGCGCAGCGCGCTCGCTGATCACCTGGATGCACTCATGGAAGGGCCGCTGCCCCATAGTGAGCTTAATGGCGAACTGATCGAGAGGAGCCGCGCGAAGCTCCAGACCGTCTCGATGGCGCGCCGCGTCCTCGACATCATCGCGACCAGTCCCGAAGCCTCGCGGGCGCCAACCTGGCGTCTGGCCGACCATGCCGGGCCGCTGGCGCAGGGCGTCTTGGCTCGCAAATCGGGACAGCCGCTCAGCGAGGGGGTTCCTGGCATCTACACGAGGGCGGGGTTTTACGGAACCTTCCTGCGATTGCTGCCGCAAGTGGCTGACGCTGTCGCTGCAGAAGGCTGGGTTCTCGACTCACAGGTAGTCGCGCCGATTGCAGCCGGTGATGTGAGCCAGAAGCTGCGGCGTTCGGCGGCGGATCTCTACGCTCAGGAGTTCGCGTTGCACTGGGACCAGCTCATTGGCGATATGTCCATCCGCCCGTCTGGGGGTATCGATGACGCGCTGCGCACCTTGAACACGCTGTCCGCGCCGACGTCACCAATGCGCCTGTTCCTTTTCGCGGCGGCGCAGGAGCTAAAGCTCAAGCAACCACCGGCTCCCGAGGACGGCTTGACTAAAGGTGACAGTGTCCCCCAGGGCGAGGTGTTGCCAAGCGAGCTCGAGGCACTCTTCCGGTCTCAACCGGCCGCGGACACGCCTGAAGCTCACGTCCAGCTCTATATGGGCGATCATTTCCGGTGGCTGCACCAGCTGGTCGAAGTGCCGTCGAACAGCCAAGCGGGCGCGCAGGCGCCGATCGACAGTGCTCTCCGGGATCTCGGCGAACTGTATCGCTCCCTCAGCCAGGCGCAGGGGCTGGCGGGTTCGAACATCTTGGAACACAACGGGCAGGCGGGCGTCGCCATCCAACAGATCGAGGCGGGGGCGGCCGATCTGCCCGAACCCATCCGGCAATGGATCCTCGGCCTCAGCCGCCACAGCTCGGACCTAACCGTCAGCGGCATGAGGCGCGGGTTGGCGAGCGGTTGGGCGGGCGGCCCCGGCGATTTGTGCCGACGGGCTACCGAAGGACGGTATCCCTTCGCGAGCGGATCCCGCCGGGATATCCCTTTGAGCGATTTCGCCCGACTGTTCGGCCGCAAGGCGGAGATCGACACTTTCTTCGCCGAGAACCTTTCCCCATTCGTCGACAAATCCAAAGGTTCGTGGCAGTTTCGGCCAACGAGCGGTGTCGATTTCCCTATCGGCCGCAATACCTTGGCCCAGTTCCAACGGGCAGCCACGATCCGCGACACCATGTTCGATGATGCCGGCCAGGTGTCAGTTGGATTCCTGCTCACCGTCGCCGAGACCGATCCGTTGACAGACCAGGTGGTGGTAGACATCGACGGCCAGCGCCTCGAACATCGACGAGGAACGGCCGCCGCGGCCATGCATTTCCATTGGCCTACGGCCGGCGGCGTCGGCGGCGCTTCCGTCGCTTTCATCGGTTTTCAAGGCGCCACCCTCTCCAAGAGCGGCCATTGGGCGCTGTTTCGCCTCTTAAATGAGGCGGATAAGCAGCCATTGGGAGGAGGGGACCTTATTCAGGTACGACTGGTGTCCGGTCGCCATTGGGCGGTTTTTAACCTCCAGCCTGACAGCGTGATGAGCCCGTTGTCACGCAATCTGCTGTCAGAATTCCGATGTCCAGATTTCTTATGAACGCCGGGATAGCATCCGACTGGCGCTGGGAAAGCCCTATGGGGTCACGAGACGCCCACGCAGGTCTGCGGCGGGAGAGGTCGGCATGTCGGTTGCCGGCCGGATCGGAGGCGGTCACGGCTGCGACTGGCGGCGATCGTCGCTTGATCTCGGCGCGCCGCTTTCCCGCTCGACTCGACCGCTGGAGAGCGCGGTCACCTCCATCAGGCAGATCTTCGGGAAGTTGGGTGATCAGATCCTGTCCCACCCTATCAACCGACGTACACTGATCTAGAACAGGAAACTGGAGAGATATAATGGCCGGAATGAAGCACAATAGGACAAGAGCGAAGAAATTTCTGCAGTTGATCGACCAGACGAAGAACAGAGCGGATTTGGAGTTCTGCTTTGCGGTTGGCACGGTTGGCGATCTGCGGAAGCCTGCTGTCCTGGTGAGTAAGAAAAAGCTCAATGGATTGGCACAAACTTTGAAAAACATGCCTTTTGAAGATGATGAGGATAGTAGTAAGGAGAACTTTTCGCTTCTGCGGAGAGGCACGGGCAGGATGAACGAAAACGGCGTTATCCTCGTCAAGTTGGCTGATGGTGGAAAGGCCGGGTTCCCGCAGGTCCAAAAGGTGATGAAGAAGTATTTCGTGAACTTCCGCATGAGGTTGCCTGACATGCAGGAAGCAGGAATCTTAACTGAAGAAGACATTCAGCAGTTTGAGATGAACGCCGAGGAGAACTCCCAATTTCTTCCGCCCGACGACTCTGAAGAATTCAATCGGCCGATGACGGCGCTCGATAGCGCGGAAGGGAACTCTGCAGGGAGTGTTGAAGAAACTGAAGAGAGAAGCAAGCGTGAAGGCGGGGCTGAGCTCCTGGAGCAGCTTCTCCCGGAAGTGAAGGAGGGCATTGCCGCCGCGGCCGCGACCATTTCCAATCACGCAGTAAGTCTCAGCGCGCAAATTGGCGCGGGACAGACCGCAGAGTTGTCCCATCTGACCACGAAGATCGCGGATTGGCTGCAACGTGTGCTGGCTGCGACGCCTCCGGAAGAGCAGGAGGCAACGCTGCACAACTTCGCCGGCCGACTTCTGTTGATGCTGGCCTATCCTGAGAATCTGCGAAATCTTCAATATGTGGATGACATGCCCGATGGGGCGGGGCAGGGCGAGACAAACGGCGACCGCCGCGAAGAGGTCGTGGTGAATGGGATCGATCTGAACAGAGTTCCAACGGGCGCTCTCGATCAAGACGAGGTAGTAGAGTCCTTGTTCCGTCTGATCAAGGCAAAGGCTCAGGAGCGACAACTTTCTTATCCGCTAGAGAACGCGAATTCTGAGAGGATTGCGAAGATAGTGTCGTCGCAATGGCCGAAGGAACTAGGCGATGCAGCCCGTAGGCGCGCGGTTGTGGAGCGTCTGATCGCAGCGGTGGTCCCGCGGCCCGGTAACGATGATCAACTTCTGGTCCTTCTTGGCATCGCAGACCAGCCCGAACGGACCAAATCCATCGAGAACTCGGTCGAAAGTATCATAGCTATATGGCAGGCTCATCTCGACACTGCCTTGACGCTGCGGGATGAGGTAAAGAGCAAGATCAACCAGATGGTCGATGTGGAAGCCCGCGGCGGAACGTGGAGGTATGTCGACGACATCTTCCTGCAGTTCGGAGGAGAGCTTTCAGATCAGCTCTCCGCCATCACCGAACGCAACGGTGAGGCACTGTCGAGCGCGACCGAGCGTGTCCGAACCACAGTCCAGAAGAAGCTCGATTATCTCAACGGCAGCGACATTGTAGCCATGCTTGACAATCCTCCAATCGACATCGGTCCGGGCACTATAGGGCAGACGCTGCGGGAAGGGCTCGCGGCCATCACCGATGGACTGAAGCGCATCGAAACCTCGCGCGCCGCGCCCGCCGCGTAATAATCGCCTGTTCTCGATGCCGGCCGACCCACCGGAAGGCCGGGCGAGCAGGCCATCAACGGCCTCATCAGCGACGGAAGGAGTTCCGCCGCTCAGGTGGGTCAGCGAAGCGGTGAAGGAGCGGCGCACCAACAGAGGCTCTTCGGCTCTTCTTCATCGGCTGCCGCTTCAACGACCAGATGCTGCGCGCCTACGCCCGACAGATCATGACGCGATCCAACGCACCACGTTTTGCGGTGCTGGATGCGGCAGCGCCGACCAACAACCAACGCCGTTTCCTTGCAGCAAGCCCGATCACGCTTATCGACGTGCCGACTGGCGAAGCTGCGGCTAGGCTTATCGGCTGAAAACCAGAGTAGAGAAGGAGTGTTGCGGGTACGACGATACACGAGGATTTCGGAGGTCGGTCGTCGGCACCGACGTCGGAGGCGGATTTGCCGTAAACGTTGATCATCACGGCCGCTGTTTGAAAGTGCCGCTCGCCTTGCTATGAATCCACCCATCCCTTTTTTGCACGCATTCCATCCAAACAAACAATTTTACTGGTCAAAACAATTGCCCTTAGAAAAAACGCTGAAGAGCGCTGTGCAGAACGATTGTGTGGAGTTCTAAAAATGGGTCCTCAGGTTCGGTAGAGACTGTGCTGGAAAACGAGTTGGAGCACTCTGTCAGTTGCCTGGCCTCGATTGTTATCACGTTGGACGTGATCGGCCAAATCTTGGCCGTTGCTTCTGCCGTTTCAGTGCTAATGGGCTCTCACAAGAAGCACTGTTGCCTGGTCGACTAAATCTGTGAGTGCATCCCTCACAATGACTAGAAGCCAGAGCAGGCGCGCTCGCAGCCGCAAGGACATGATCTGCGTCTTTTGCAGGAACACCAAACCTCGTGATTTTCTTGCGGCTGTCGGGCCGAAATATGAAGGACTGAGTAATGTGGATAGGTTACGTGCAGTTCTGCTGCAAATGCTTCGGTCAGGGTTTCCGTGCGGCGTCGCAACTATAGCATCAAGAAGGTTGCGCAGCATCGATTGTCGGCAATGTCGCCGAGCCGGTCGCTATTAGTATCGGCTTCGCCTGTGAGCTCTATCTGACACGTCAAACACAAGCTTTGAACTTACGAAAGCCGGCGGTCGGGCCAGAGCGACCTACCTTTCGAAACGGACTGGAGAGCAACATGCTGTGTCTAGGGCTGAGTGGGCGTCTAAGCAGAGTCTACGAAAATTCGTTCGATCTACCGAACAGCTTTATGCACAATGGGGCTGCGGTTCGCGTTCGCGACGGCCGAATGATAGCGGCAGTCGAGGAGGAGCGCCTTAACCGGATCAAGCACTCCAACACGCTACCAATTCGTTCGATTCAATATTGCCTCGCATCTGCAGGTGTTCAGCTCAGCGACATCGACCGCATCGCGTATTATGCAACCGAGGCCTATTGCAACGCTGTGCTCGAGCGCGTGCGCCTCTCTCACCCAAGCACCCCAGTATCGGATGCGAGGCTGTTGCAACGGGCTCGGGGAGGTCGACACGGGCTCTATATTCCTGTGGGACACCCCGATGTTCCATGTGATCGCCATCGTCACACAGATCTGGCCGCCCATTGGACGCGTGATGGCACAATGCCATGGAGGTTGTCACCCGCGCTCCACCGCCGAGATGAACTCGAAAAACGTTGGACCCGGAATTGATTGTTGAGGAATGAACTTCATGAAACGCAATGTAGAAAAAGAGGTGACGGATCAACTCGCTTATAGGCGAAAGATGTTGCAAGATTGGAGAGGAGAGCGCCTCACTGGACACCAGATAAACCTAGCATCAATAGACCTCAACCTCCTGGTGGCGCTCGAGGCTCTGCTCGAATACCGGAACGTGACGCACGCGGGCCAGCACATCGGGCGGAGTCAACCGGCGATGAGCCGGGCACTGGGAAGGCTGCGCGGCTTGTTCAATGATGATCTCCTGGTGCGGTCTTCAACGGGTTTGATCCCAACGCCGCAAGGCGAACATTTGGCTCAAAGGCTGCCGTCGGCACTGCGTACGATCCGAGAGATGGTGACAAGCCGCAGCGTAATCTCAAAAGAATGGGGGAGGGGGGCAACGCTGGCGATCCCCGATCATCAAGCTTTGGCTGTACTACCGCGCCTCCTGCCGTGGTTACGCGAGCGTGCCCCTCATCTCGACACACTCGCCTGTTTGCCGTTTGATCGTGCCGTGCGGGGGCTTGAGCAAGGTGATATTGATTTGGCCGTTGGGCATATTGACGTGCAACTGCCTGGCTATTTTCGGCGCAGTCTCTATACAGACCGCTTCGCGTGTTTGTTGCGCCACGACCATCCCGCGCTGGCGCAGGAATGGACGATCGACAACTTCGCGACCTTGCGTCACGCTGCCATCAGTACGGACTCCCCCGACCATTTCGGCCCGATCTACGACCACTTGCCCAACTTGCGAGAGGATCGTAGTCCCATACTTTTTTCCAGCGTTCTCACGGCAGCGGTGGTGGCTTCGGGGACGGATTTGGTATTGCTCGTCCCGCGCCGCGTTGCGACCCAAGTTTCCGCGATGCTGCCGCTTAGGGTTGTTGATCCACCCCTCGAGCCGGCACCGTACAAGGTCATGCTCATCTGGCACGAGCGGTGCCATCACGACCCGCAGCATAAATGGCTGCGCAAGGAGGTCGCCGCAGCGTTGGAGACGGGAGCAGACTGACACAAGAAGCGGTGATCGGGATGCTCCCGAAGCATCAAAGAGAGCAAACGGGGATTTTGCGCGGGGAGATGACCAAGGGCTCAGCGCTGCTGCGCCCGAGAGTGCCAGGCATGTTGGACGAATATCGAGACTTGGATGCCTATGTGCTCGCGGGGTCTGCTTGTATCCGGGCTTCTGCTGAGCTGCGGCTCGGCCCTGCAGTGGCGCGGATATCTTCGCGCCGGCTCTCGGATCGACCATTTTGATGGTGATCGTCAAGTGATCAACATTTATGTCAGCAGGCTCGCCGACACGGTCTGGCACTGCCGGACCGTTGGTTGAAAGACACAGCTTGATATCGGGGACCTCTGTGGCTCCGCGTGCAAATGTCGCCTTTGTCTTCTTCCGGTCATAACAGGCATCGCTTGGTCCGGCGATAAAGAGCACGGAAAGCTGAGGGACTTCATTGGCGACCGCAACGACCTTTCGCAGCGCCTGGTCAGGCGTCGGCCGGCTTTCGTTGGCGCAGTATTTACGATTGCAGTAGTTGCACTGGATATTGCAAGCTGGTGCGGCTACGACGTGCATGCGCGCGAAATAGTAGTGCGCTTGTTCTAAATAGCAGGAAAGGTCCGTGATTTTCTCCCAGACAGCCGGCTCGACGTGGTGCGGCTTTGCGGACGAACCGCACAATGACGCGGCGCAAGCAGTGGACTTCGCTGTGGCCAGCAGTTGGTTCATAGTTGTCGTGCTGGTCAGGTTCTTGAGCGAAATCATTGGTGGGGGCATTAAAGGCTCCGTTGCTGCTTAACTTGGCGGTTCAAGAAGCAAGGGCCATGCCAATGAAAATTGCTTAGGTTTTCAATTGGTTAGCGTTTTTTGTCCGGTTCCTCCATTTGCGACCCGACATAGGGCTGTCAGGCATTCGACAATAGACCTACACCGGTAAAATGGTGGCTCGCCTCGAGTGCTTGAGTTGAGGAGGCAGGTCGGGCCGCTCGACCACACCAGGCTTAGAACTTTCTTTCACCCCGATTTGATGCCCGCGGATGGCATAACCAGCCGAACGTGGGGTGACGCCGAGAGGCGAGCCGCCTGGCCCCAGATTTCTCCCTCGCGTCGATCAGCCGCTCCCGCTCGGTCAGACGAGCCCGATTGGGAGCCAGGCAGGATCGTTCGGATCACAGGCTTTGGAGGAGACTTCGCCGAGACAGGCACCGGCAGCCCCGGCGGCCGCAAACGGGGATCCAGTCGACATTGGTCTCTTTCTGGCGAACTCGTCGATCGCATTGTCGCCGAATGGACCGTTACCTACCTTCCACACAAGCGCAGAGAGGCCCTGGCTGTTCTTGCAGACAAAATCCAACGCACCAATGGTCCTTGATTGCGCGGGAGTTGCTGTCCTACGCACGCTGTTTGAGTTCACAGACGTTCCCTGGGAAGTGGCATTGCGAGACCAAGTCAAGCGCCGACGGCGCGAATGTCCGTTCGCAGATGCATAGAACGCCATTTTCAACTCAAGACCAGACTTGCGACGGGCCATGGACCACGAAAATGGGTCGAATTGCATGATCGCGAACGATCCGCGACTGTCCTATCGGTATTGCCGCGGGATAGACGGGCGGACGAGGCGGGGCTGCGCAGCTCCTTCTGGCCTGATGCGCAGGACGTTCACGGAGCGTATCCGGGCTCCGCCGAGGGATTCATTGAGTTCACGCTTGGTGTCTTCAAGACCGAACCGCGTAACATCCACCAGATCACCAACGTTCTGATTGAGTTTATCAGCCCGACTGAAGCAGCTGTCGAGAGCTACTTCACTGCGCTCCAACGAGGGCCGGACTGCGGCCGGATCATACTTGCCAGGTTTCTCCTATGTGGTCGATATTGCGACCATTTTCAGAAAAGGGAAGGGGAGTGGAGAATTGCCGACCGCACAGTGGTCTATGATTGGCTCGAGGAGCAGACACAGCAGGCGGCGTCGCCAGAGATTGAGCGGTTCGGTTTCAGGCAGCCGATCGGAACATCGCATTCTAACGACCCGGTCTATACGCTCGGAAGCGGCAAAGAGCATGAAAGCCGAGGCGGAATAGCGGCGCGTTCAGCTGGTGCCGAACTCTTCTTTTCCGGGACGTGGTGCTAACTTGCTGTCATCTGGCTCCTTTAGCGTTAGATCGCATACGCCGGAGCAGGAGAAGCTAATCCATGAAGCAAGCAGACACCCGCCGTCATTACACGCGCTGCAGGCGGGATTGGCCGCGCTCTGGTCGATGCCTTTGCGACAAACGGCGACATTGTCGTTGCCGTGGATCTTCCTGGAAGCGGAACGGTGCGGTGCGGCGTTGCCGCGCGGCCCTGTGATCTTCAATGTGGCCTCGCTGGGCGGGTTGCTGGGCGATCCCAGACGCAACGGCTACGCTGCCTGGAAGGGGCCTGATCTTGATCACGAAAAGTTTGGCATGCGAGTTGGCGTCGCGTCGAGTGGGCCTGACGGCCATAAGAGCTCGGCTATGTGCGCACGCCGATGGTCGAGAACTGGAACGCGCCGACGAGACGGATCTCGCCGCTATTCGCCGACGCGTGCCGATGGGGCCCATGGGCGCGTCCCGATGATGTCGACCGGACCGTGCGGTTTCCGGTCAGCTCGCACGTTGATCATTCATCGACATCGTGTCGGACGGTCGCCTTGGGCTTGGCGACGGGTCCGGATACGAGCGATTCGAGTTCAAGCGCTTCGGTGTCGTTATTCATGAGGCGCCTGGGGAGTACCTGGGTGATCTTTTACGGGCTCAACCAGAAGGTTTTCGAACCCGACGGCCATTATCAGAAGATACCCCAAACGGCGATATCGTTGCGGACCACCCAGAAGCCAGCCCCGCCAATCTGCATCGCGGCAGGATCGGAGTGCAGCATGAGGCGGGCCGTCGCAGAGAGTCGCAGCAATTATTGCAGTCTCTAATCTTCGCCTGCGTCCTCCCGTAATACAAGGGCGTATCAACTCAGAGCTTGTGAAGCTTTTGAGATGGTGCGGTTTTGGCCGGTCTTGGCTGGCCGATGCAGTCGAGCGTCAGACGATTGCGCGCTGCGTTCGGATGGTCGCGTATGGGCGCTGGGTGATGGCCTTGGCTTAGCCGTTGGCGAGCCGATGGCCTTGCAAGATATTGTTGGTGAGTGCGTAGCAGAGCACGACGGCCTGGACCTTTTCGATGCCGCGCACCGTCAATTGTCGCAGATTCCAGTTGCGCCAGCGGGCATGGATGCATTCGCAGATCGAGCGGGGTTTGTACTGAGCCTTGCCGGTCTCGCTTGCCATGCGGGCTCGCCAGGCCGACACACCCGGACCGTCGCCGCGCCGCGGCAAGAAGGGATCGGTTCCGTGCTTGGACTGAGTGGGCGGACAAAAGACCTCAACCCCTTCGCCGTGCGCCCACTCGATATCTTCAGCGCTGCCAAAGCCGCCATCGGCGAGATAGCGCCGCGGCAGATGGCCGCTTAGCGCGCGCAACCGCTCCAGCATCGGCCGCATGAGGCCGTGATCGGAGCCGGCATTGGTCACCTCGAGCCCGACCACGAACTGCTCACCGGCCGTGCTCGCAACCTGCACATTATAACCCGGGCGGAAGCCGCCGTCGGCCATCTTCATCACCCGCGCCTGTGCATCCGTGCTGGAGGCGCGCGGCTCCTTCGGCTTTTTGCGATTGCCGCGCTTTTCTTCGCGCGCCTGGCGATGGCGCTCGATCTCGTCAAGAGCGACCTGGGCTGCTCTGAGCCGCTCGCCGCGCTCGCGCGCCGCCCGCTCCCTGGCCGCCTCGATGCGCCGAGTGCTGGCATCCGAACGCGCATCGACCTCGTGCTTGAGCTGATCCACAACCGCCTCGGCAATGGAAAGATGCCGATCAAGCGTCGCCTTGCGGCCGAACGAGGCGGCCCCCGCGCTTGCCCGGACCCGCACGCCATCCTGCGCCAGACAATCGAGAGTGACGAGGCCGGCATCGGCAAGCGCCGCCAGATGCTCGGCAAGCAGCCGGTCGAGCAGATCGGCGCAACCAACCCGAAAGTCCGAAAGCGTGTGGTAGTTCATCGAGACACCGCCGCACAGCCAGCGATAGACGTCGTGGCTCCCGCACTGCCGTTCCAGCGCCCGCGCGCTGCCGACGCCGTCGCTGCTGGCATAGAGCCACAGCGCCAGCAAAAGCCGTGGCGAAATCGGTGGATGGCCTGGCCGGTGCTCACGCGCTTTGATCCGATCTTCGAGCGTGCTCAGATCCAGCCCCTCGACATAGCTCCAAATGACCCGCACCGCGTGATCCTGGCCGATCAAGCTGTCGATATCGACGGCACGCAACTCGACCTGATCGCGCACCGGCTCACGCATGCGCGCCGCCCCGCGCCCCACCTGAGCACTTCGCCGCGCTCCATGCACCGGCAATCCTTCGAACAGGTCGTCGCCCACCATCATCCTCCAAGCAAATCAACGACCCAACAGAATCACAATCCAATCGCCTCCGCCACCAAACATTCACAGGCTCTCAGCCGGCGGCGCAAAAAGTCCTCACGATGAGGCAAGCTTTTAGCCGCGGTTCAAATTGAGGTGTTCGAAGTACCAAGACGGGTCATCATCGGATGAATCTGTCTCGACACTGGCGTCACTCGAATGCTCCTCGACACCTGCTTCATCGTCGCTAAGATACTCCACGGTTTTAGAGAGATAACTCCAAGGTTTGTCGGCGCGCTGCCATCCACCCTTGCTATTCTTTGTCCACTTGTCGGGATGTTGCGTAGGGTCGAGCACCCAGCGATTTTCACCCACATCAACGAAACCCATCTGCTCTAGACGGGTTCCCATCTCCGGCGTAGCGGGACGTGACATGATCAACGGCTGTTCGCCGTCGAGTTGAAGTTGATGTTCGAGCAGAATATCGCCTGCGTTCTCGACAAGCGGATGAGTAACGCGAAGGTCTACAATCGACGTGATTCTTTTTCGACCGGGAAATAGTTCCCGCCACGGCTCGTTTTCGATGCTAAATCCATCCTCTGTTCTTAAAAGCCCAACGCTTCGTTCTCCCAGATCATAGCTGAAATATCGCGCGCTGGGCGTATCATTGTCGGTGCCGCCGTAGAGTCGAGCGATGGTAGCCGTACGCAGGGCTTTAGAGGACACGAAGGGCGAGTACTCTTGTGGATTGACGGAAATGTGCTTGATTTCATCACCGTAAAATTCCCTTACTTTTCTGGCAAATGTCGATCTGTCGAGCACCTTAATTGGAGGTTCGGAAGAGAGCGAGTATGGTCGCGTTGGCGACGAAGGCGAAAGAGCATGGGGATCTGGCGTTGATCGGGACGGCATGCCCGTAAGCGTTTGTGCCCCGGTCATATTCTCGATCCACCCCGCCATGGCCCGGGTGCGATCATCTTCCTCGGAAATGTTGTAGCACAGCGATCGTTCTGAGTTATCCATGGCGGTCTCTCCTGAGAGTGAAAGGTGTGATGAAGCGCATTCTTTTCAGTCGCTTCACATGGGAACGGTGCGCTCACATGTCCGGCCTATAAAGCGGATACGTGACTGCTAGACTCGATGAAGCGGGCGGTGCGCGTTGCATGCGCCGCTCCTGATCCCTTTACCTCAGCCCAAGCCTCGAGGATCCGCGAAAGCGTGGCTCCCTTCGCCAGACCATCGTCGAATCGGCTGACAGTCCGTCGGAGGTGTCTGCGCCGCGGCAGGGCTAAGATTAGCTTGAATGTTAGAGGCGTCTCGGAAAATTTTACCGCCCCGCGGGCCTGTTCTGTTTTCACCGTTGTTGGTCTCCAATTGCAGATTACGCATATGCTAGTGCAACCGGACTGGTCGCCATCATGCAAAATCGATATTCTAAAATGCTTTGGAAAAGCGGAGCCACGTAGACCCCTTAGGTGGTGAAGGTTCTGAGGAGTAGGTGGGCATCAGTGTTTTTTCGATCGTGTCCATGGGAGTGGGGTAGCTGACGGCTGATTGCCGTGCTTTCCGAGGTCGGGTCGGAGGGGATATCAGCGTGCCACAGCGGGCAGG
>NZ_JARFVE010000025.1:0-20902 GCF_029194105.1 Rhizobium mulingense
ACGTTCAACGCCGCCGCCTCGCCGCCTGACGTCCACCAGTGCAGCATCTGCACTTCCTTGACGTCGGCGGCGCGGGCGCCACCGAGGCCAGCCGTCATCACGACAGCAACAGCCGCCGAGCTCAAAAACTTGCGCATGAATTCCTCCCGTTTGAAATTCGGCGGCGGGCCTTCCCAGCCGCCCGATGTTTACCGCCTTTGCAGCGGTCGACATACGGCCACGCTCCTCCGCGCGGTTGCTAATTTAAAACGGTATAAGCGCTTGGTCGTCAAGCCCTTTCTCGACTCCCGAGAAAAATATGGCTATTCCGCTATCACACTGAATTTACAGCGTTCTTGATTTTTTCAGACCATCGCCGAAAGTCGACACGATCCTTAAGGAGTAGACGCCGGCGGGGGAGGATCCGGGACGCTGGCCGCGTCGGCGCATCAGCAATCCTGACCCGGAGGCCTCCGCCTCCCGTTGCCGACGCAAATCGATTTGCCGATCGGCAGGACCGCACAACTTTCGAGGCCGACATCTTAAAACGGTTTGCATCACGCCCGATTTGGCCTAGAAGCACGCCGTAATCCGGTCGCAGCCCACCCGGTCAAAACAAGGGATCCAAAATATGAAGACTCTCGTCGTCTGCTCCGGCGGACTCGACTCCGTTTCGCTTGCGCACAAGATCGCGGCGGAGCAACAGCTTATCGGCCTCGTCTCCTTCGACTACGGCCAGCGGCATCGCAAGGAACTCGACTTCGCCGCCCGGTGCGCCGCACGTCTTGCCGTTCCGCATCAAATCATCGACATCGCCGCCTTCGGCGGCCATCTCAGCGGATCGGCGCTGACCGACAATGTCGAGGTCCCGGACGGCCACTATGCCGAGGAGACCATGAAGGCCACCGTAGTGCCGAACCGCAATGCCATCATGCTGGCCATTGCATTCGGCTTGGCCGCCGCGCAAAAGGCCGATGCCGTTGCCGTCGCCGTGCACGGCGGCGACCATTTCATTTACCCCGACTGCCGGCCGGGGTTCATCGACGCCTTCCAGCGCATGCAGAACGAAGCGCTGGACGGTTATGCCAGCGTCAGACTGCTGGCGCCCTATGTCGATGTTCCCAAAGCGGCGATCGTCGCCGACGGCGCAAAACACGACACGCCGTTTGCCGAGACCTGGTCCTGCTACAAGGGCGGCAACCTTCATTGCGGGCGCTGCGGAACCTGCGTCGAACGCAGCGAAGCCTTCCACCTTGCCGGTGTCGCCGATCCAACGGACTATGAAGACCGGGACTTCTGGAAAGCGGCCGTGTCGCAATATTCCGCGGCGGAGGTGCGTTGATGTACCGCATCACCAAGGAGTTTCATCTCTCCGCTTCGCACCAGCTGGATCACCTGCCGGCGGACCATCAATGCGCCAGGCTCCACGGCCACAACTACATCGTGGTCGTCGAACTCGCCGCCGAAAGCCTGAATGACGACGGGTTCGTTCGCGACTATCACGACCTGTCGCCGCTCAAGCGCTATATCGACGAGGCTCTCGATCATCGCCACCTGAACGAGGTCTTCGGCCATTCGAAAGTCACCTCCGAATTCCTGGCCAAGCATTTCTACGACTGGTGCAAGCAGCGTTTTCCCGAGACATCGTCCGTCCGCGTCAGCGAGACGCCGAAGACCTGGGCGGAGTACCGGCCATGAGCGGAGAGACCATTCGCGTCAGCGAGATCTTCGGCCCGACCATCCAGGGCGAAGGCGCTTTGATCGGGCTGCCGACAGTGTTCGTCCGGACCGGCGGCTGTGATTATCGCTGTTCCTGGTGCGACAGCCTTCACGCCGTCGACAGCGCCTTCCGGGATCAATGGCTTCCCATGTCCGTCGAGGCGATCTGGCAGGAGGTCACGAAGCTCTCTGGAGGTAAGCCGCTGACCATTTCTCTTTCCGGAGGCAATCCGGCAATCCAGCCTTTGGGGCCGCTGATCGAGCTCGGCCGGTCCCAGGGATATCGCTTCGCGCTGGAAACGCAGGGGAGTCTCGCTCGGAACTGGTTTCGCGATCTCGATGTTCTGGTCTTGAGCCCGAAGCCGCCGTCGAGCAGGATGCAGACGAACTGGGATGAAGTCGATAACTGTCTCCGGCTCACCGCCGGCGGGCCGGAGATCGTGTTGAAAATCGTCATCTTTGACGATGACGACTATGCTTTCGCCCGGGAGGCGGGTCGGCGCTACCCCTATATTCCCCTGTTCCTCCAGCCGGGCAACCATACGCCGCCGACACGCGACGACGACGACCCCCGTATCGATATCGACGGCGTGATGGACCGGATGCACTGGCTCGTCGAGAAAGTGACGGCCGACCAGTGGTTTGCAGCGCGCGTGCTGCCGCAGCTGCATGTGCTGCTGTGGGGAAACAAGCGAGGCGTCTGAGCTTCTCTATCGTTCCGGAAAAGCGAAGACATCGACAGGCTCTCCGAGCCCGCGCAGCGGGAAGGTGCCGAGGCTGTCCATGTCTTTGGCGCAGCCCGCCATTTCGACGAAGGCCCGCGACAGTAGCACCGGACGCTTGACCTCCTTGGTCAGGTTTTCCAGCCGCGAGGCGATATTGACGGCAGGGCCGATGACGGTGAAATCCAGCCGCCGGCGCGAACCGATATTGCCGTACATGACGTCGCCGACATGCACGCCGACGCCGTAACGCAGCGGTTCGCGTCCTGTCCGCGCGTGCTGCTCGTTCAGCTCGGCCATCAACGCCTGCCCTTCGCGGATCGCCTGCAGCAGATCGGCGCAGGCCGTTGCCTTGCTTAAGGGGAAGATTGCCAACAATCCGTCGCCCATGAACTTCAGGATTTCGCCGCCATAGCGTTCGATCGGATCCGACATGGCGTCGAAATAGTCGTTGAGCAGATGGATGACATCGTCGCGCGGCCAGAGATCGGAGATTGCCGTAAAGTCGCGCAGGTCGCAGATCATGATCGCTGCACCGACGGTGGCGCCGCTGCCGCGTGTCGTCACGCCCGACAGGATCTGCTCGCTTGCATGCGGCCCGACATAGGTCTGCAGCAGCGTGCGCGCCATGATGTTCTTCAGGCGAATTTCGCTGATCAAGGTCAGCGCCGGAAGGAGATCACGCAGGAAGTCGACATGTTCGCTGGTAAAACCGCCCGGCCGGTTGGTGGAAAATGTAGCCACATGCCGTTTGCCGAAGGTGTGTTCGAGCGGCCAGGCGATATACTCGGTCAAGCCGTCATCGCGCAGTTCCCCATAGAATGAATCCAAGTCACCGTCAGCTGCACCTTCCAACTGCCTGCGCACTTCCTCCGCACCTTGATGGATCGCGTTGACCGGGCTGGTCAGGAACTCGGGCGTGTTTTCGACGCCATAGGCGAATGTGTTGATCTTCGCCTCTGTGAGCCCTTCCTTCCAGAGGATGCGTGCGCCGATCCATTGCGGATGGTTCGTCCGGAAATGCAATGTCGCCCGGGCCACCGGCACCCCAGCCGACAGCAGCTTCCCGCACATGTCCACGAAAATGTTGTCGATGAAACGCTCGCCCCGCGTCTCGTTCACCAGCCAATCGAGAATCCGCCTCCTGCGGATCGGCCAGACGCCCTCGTCCGCTTCTACGGCAGTCCCAGTCTTGTTCAAAAAAGGTGACATCAAAAGCTCCGCTACTTCACGTCATCTGCGAGGATCGAATTCAGTTTCCGCTGAATGTGGGCGACAGGGAAGCAAATGATAAGGGCAGACTGCGAGAAAGCCTCAGAAATCCCAATCCTCGTCTTCGGTCGCGACTGCCTTCCCGATGACATAGGAAGAACCGGAGCCGGAGAAGAAGTCATGGTTCTCGTCGGCATTCGGCGAAAGCGCCGACAGGATCGCCGGATTGACCTTGCAGGCCTCGGCCGGGAAAAGCGCCTCGTAGCCGAGGTTCATCAGCGCCTTGTTGGCGTTGTAATGCAGGAATTTCTTGACGTCCTCGGTCAGCCCAACGCCGTCATAGAGCGCCTCGGTATATCTGGCCTCGTTGTCGTAGAGCTCGAGCAGCAGGTCGAAGGCGAAATCCTTGATCTCCTGCCGTCTCTCCTCGGAAAGCCGCTCCAACCCGCGCTGGAACTTGTAGCCTATATAATAGCCGTGCACCGCCTCGTCACGGATGATCAGCCGGATCATGTCGGCCGTGTTGGTCAGCTTGGCGCGGCTCGACCAGTACATCGGCAGGTAGAAGCCGGAGTAGAACAGGAAACTCTCGAGAAAGACACTGGCGACCTTCTTTTTCAAGGGATCGCCGGAACCATACTGCTCCATGATCAGCATTGATTTTCGCTGCAGGGACTCGTTCTCCTCCGACCAGCGATAGGCATCGTCGACATCGGGCGTCGAGCACAGCGTCGAAAAGATCGAGGAATAAGAACGCGCATGCACCGCCTCCATGAAGGAGACGTTGGAAAGCACCGCCTCCTCATGCGGCGTTACCGCATCCTCCATCAGCCTGATGGAACCAACGCCGTTCTGGATTGTGTCGAGCAACGTCAGCCCGGTGAAGACGCGGATGGTCAACTGCTGCTCGGCCGGCGTCAGCGTCGTCCAGGAAGGGATGTCGTTGGACAATGGCACTTTCTCAGGCAGCCAGAAATTGCCGGTCAGCCGGTTCCAGACTTCGAGATCCTTGTCGTCCTCGATGCGGTTCCAGTTGACGGCGCGCACGCGGGAAACGGGCTTCAATTGTATGTTCATGGGGTGGTCCTCTTGAGGAATATGCGCGGATTTGCCCCCATCCGCCTGCCGGCACCTTCTCCCCGCCCGCGGAGCGAAGGGGATATGCCGCACTGTCTTCCGTCAGTATTTCCGGTTCGTGTGGCAAGTCCCCTCTCCCCGTCAAAATGGGGAGAGGGTTAGGGTGAGGGGCAAATTGCTCCGGAGCGAATTCAAATTACAGCGTACAAGACACGCAGCCCTGCACCTCGGTGCCGGACAGCGCCATCTGGCGAAGGCGGATGTAGTAGATGGTCTTGATGCCCTTCTTCCAGGCATAAATCTGCGCCTTGTTGATGTCACGCGTCGTTGCCGTGTCGCGGAAGAACAGGGTCAGCGACAGGCCCTGGTCGACATGCTGGGTCGCCGCCGCATAGGTATCGATGATCTTCTCCGCGCCGATCTCGTAGGCATCCTGATAATAATCGAGATTGTCGTTGGTCATGAACGGGGCCGGATAGTAGACACGGCCGGTCTTGCCTTCCTTGCGGATCTCGATCTTGGAGACAATCGGATGGATCGACGAGGTCGAGTGGTTGATATAGGAGATCGACCCCGTCGGTGGCACCGCCTGCAGGTTCTGGTTATAGAGGCCAGACGTCATGACAGCTGTCTTCAACGCCGCCCAATCGTCCTGCGTCGGAATATGGATTCCTGATTTGTCGAACAGCGCCTGCACCTTCTCGGTGGCCGGCTTCCATTCCTGTTCGGTATATTTGTCGAAATAGTCGCCGGAGGCATATTTCGAATTTTCGAAGCCCTTGAAGCTTGTGCCGCGTTCGACCGCCAGCAGGTTCGAGGCGCGGATCGCGTGATAGGTCACCGTATAGAAATAGATGTTGGTGAAATCGACGCCTTCCTCTGATCCGTAGAAGATGCGTTCGCGGGCGAGATAACCGTGCAGGTTCATCTGGCCGAGACCGATCGCATGGCTCTCGTCATTGCTCTTCTCGATCGACGGGACCGAGGCGATATGGCTCATGTCGGAGACGGCCGTCAGCGCCCGGATGGAGGTCTCGATCGTCTTGCCGAAATCGGCTGAGTCCATCGCCGCTGCAATGTTCAGCGAGCCGAGATTGCAGGAAATATCCTTGCCGAGATGCTCGTAGGAGAGGTCGTCGTTGTATTCGCTCGCCTCGCTGACCTGGAGAATCTCGGAGCAGAGATTGCTCATCGAAATGCGCCCGGCGATCGGGTTCGCCCGGTTCACCGTGTCTTCGAACATGATGTAGGGATAACCGCTCTCGAACTGGATTTCGGCGAGCACCTGGAAGAATTCGCGCGCCTTGATCTTCTTCTTCGAGATGCGCGCATCCGCCACCATCTCGCGATACTTTTCAGTCACCGAAATCTCGGTGAAAGGCACGCCGTAGGCGCGCTCCACGTCGTAAGGCGAGAACAGATACATATCCTCATTGTTTTTCGCGAGCTCGAAGGTGATGTCGGGCACGACGACACCGAGCGACAGCGTCTTGATGCGGATCTTCTCGTCGGCATTTTCGCGCTTAGTGTCCAGAAAACGCATGATGTCGGGATGATGGGCGTTGAGATAGACAGCACCTGCCCCCTGACGCGCGCCGAGTTGGTTGGCATAGGAGAAACTGTCTTCGAGCAGCTTCATCACCGGGATGATGCCCGACGACTGGTTTTCGATCTGCTTGATCGGCGCGCCGGCCTCACGGATATTCGTCAGCGACAGCGCGACACCGCCGCCGCGCTTCGACAGCTGCAGCGCCGAATTAATCGATCGGCCGATCGATTCCATATTGTCCTCGACCCGTAGCAGGAAGCAGGAAACCAGTTCGCCGCGCTGCTTCTTACCGGCATTGAGAAAAGTCGGCGTCGCCGGCTGGAAACGGCCAGCAATTATCTCGTCCACCATGTCGCGGGCAAGGGCCTCGTCGCCACGCGCCAGGGTCAGCGCCACGATGCAGATGCGGTCCTCGTAGCGCTCGAGATAGCGTTTTCCGTCGAAGGTCTTCAGCGTATAGCTGGTGTAATATTTGAAAGCGCCGAGAAAGGTCGGAAACCGGAATTTCCTGGCATAGGCCTGATCGAACAGGTCGCGGACGAAATTGAAGGAATACTGATCGAGCACCTGCTGCTCGTAATACCCCTCGGTCACGAGGTAATCGAGCTTTTCCCTCAGATTATGAAAGAACACCGTGTTCTGGTTCACGTGCTGCAGGAAATACTGCTTCGCCGCCATGCGATCCTTGTCGAGCTGGATCCTGCCCTCATCATCATAGAGGTTCAGCATCGCGTTCAGCGCGTGATAGTCGAGCGTTTCCGCCGCTTTCGAGGGGCGTTCGCCGACGGGATGAGCAAAAGTGTTATGCGGTATTGCGCCCGCATCCCGCGTCAGAGTTGTTCCCGTGTCCAAAACCGTTCCAATCCGTATCTGACGTTGACGACGTCCTCCTCGGTGCCGAGGAGCTCGAACCTGTAGAGGTAAGGCACCCGGCATTTGCGCGAGACCACGTCGCCGGCAAGCCCATATGTCTCGCCGAAATTGCTGTTGCCCGCGGCAATCACGCCCCGGATGTGTCCTCGGTTCTCCGCTTCGTTCAAGAAACGGATCACCTGCTTGGGAACGGCCCCCTTGCCACCGCCGCCGCTATAGGTCGGCACGACAAGCACGAAGGGTTCGCGGATATGGAACCCGGCTGCGCCGCTTGCGGGAATGCGCGCCGTGCGCAGTCCGAGCTTGGCGACGAAGCGATGGGTATTCTCCGATCGGCTGGAATAATAGACGAGCAGCCCCATCGCCGTTTTCCGGTCAAGAGAGCGCGCTGATCATATCGGGACGGAAACCCGCCCAATGCCGTTCGCCGGCGATGACGACGGGCGCCTGCATGTAGCCCAGGCTGCGGACACGATCGAGCGCTGCGGCATCCTGCGAGATATCGACGATGTCATAATCGACCCCTAGACGGTCGAGGGCGCGGTAGGTGGCGGTGCACTGAACGCAGGCGGGTTTGCTGTAGACGGTAACGCTCATCATCTTCCTCGTGATGTCAAAAAATTCAGGACGCAATACTGGGATCGGGCGCCTTGCGACGTCCGGGGCAACGCTTGATGGTGATCTGGCAAGTCGGCGCTTTAAACGCCCGATATGATCCCTTTCGGGATTAGCGCGGACGGCGGCCTTGATATTCTCGACATGACTTCAACCCCGAAGTGCTCATGCGGACGTTCGGGGCAGCGTAACAGGCGCGGATCATTCCGCTTTCATGCACGCGACCTTCCGGACACCCCGCCCGTGGACATCTAGTTCAAGGCAGGTCTCCTGGCTTGCGGGTCGAAGCATCCTGCCCCAGCCTTCCCGAGGCATCATGCCTCAGTGACCTGAAATCGGACAGTTGCTCGCCGCTTACAGTTGCGGGGGCAGCTCCGGCTTTGTTGCGCCGTCATGGCGAAACACACCGTATTCCCGTCTTAGCCCGCGATCCTGACGAATCGAAGGAACCTTGAACACTAGATATAGTACGCGAATCCAAAATCACGTCAACGGATGGTTTGTGCATTGCGTTACGACAGGTTTGAAATTACTGCGTTCCTCTGAAAAACGAGGATAACGAAGGCTTAACGAAAGCAGGCTGTGGAGAAGGTCGGATGAAGAGAGCGAGCCTATAGCCACTCTCATATTTGATGACCAACCTCCCTCTCCGCGTCATCCTCGGCCTGCCGAGGATCTGCTGCCTATCGACCGGAGGCAGATGCCCGGGACAAGCCCGAGCATGACGAAAGAGGGTTTGGCGGCCGCTGTCAGCGGCACTCTTCAGGTGACGAGCGCCGCAAGCACGACATGTTTACATCTTTACTCGAAGCAGCCTGAGCGCATTGATCGTCACCAGCACGGTGGCGCCGGTATCGGCGAGAATCGCCGGCCAGAGGCCGGTGATGCCGGCGATCGTCGTCACCAGGAACACCGCCTTCAGCCCGAGGGCGATGGTGATATTCTCTAGGATATTGCGCATCGTTCGTTTCGACAGTTCGATCATCCGCGCCACGTCGCCGACGCGCCCGTGCAGCACGGCGGCATCGGCCGTCTCCAGCGCCACATCGGTGCCACCGCCCATGGCGATGCCGATGTCGGCCGCCGCCAGCGCCGGAGCGTCGTTGATGCCGTCGCCGACCTTGGCGACGACAAAACCCTGACGCTTCAATTCGCCGACGACCCGCTGCTTGTCTTCCGGCATCATCTCGCCGCGCCAGTCGATGCCGAGCATGCCGGCAACAGCTGCCGCCGTCCGCTTGTTGTCGCCCGTCAGCATCATCGCCTTGACGCCGGCCGATTTGAGCGCGGACAGTCCGGCCCTGGCATCCGCGCGCGGCTCGTCGCGTATAGCGATCAGTCCGGCCGCAACGCCGTTGACGAGCAGCACCGATACGCTCTTGCCCTCGTCGTTCAGTGCCGTGATGCGTGCATCCTTCTCGCCATCGAGCGCCCCACGCTCGCGAGCGGCGGACGGCGACAACAGATCGAGCGTCTCGCCCCCGACCTTGCCGGTGACGCCCTTGCCCGGCAGCGCCTCCAGCTCGAAGGCCGGCGGCACGGGGACGCCGTCCGCCCGAGCACGGTTGAGGATCGCCAGCGCCAGGGGATGGCTGGAGCCCTGCTCCAGTACCGCCGCGCGTGACAAGACCTGCGCCTCGCTCAATCCGAAGGCAACGATATCGGTCACCTGAGGCTTGCCTTCCGTCAGCGTGCCTGTTTTGTCGAAGGCGACCATCGTGACCTTGCCGAGCGTTTCCAAGACCGCGCCGCCCTTCATCAGCAGCCCGCGCCGCGCGCCTGCCGAAAGCGAGGCGGCAATCGCCGCCGGCGTCGAAATGACGAGCGCGCAGGGGCAGCCGATCAGCAGGATGGCAAGGCCCCTATAGATCCATTCGCCCCACGACCCACCGAACAGCAGCGGCGGAACCGTCGCCACCAGGGCTGCGACCACCACCACGCCGGGCGTGTAATAGCGCGAAAACCGATCGATGAAACGTTCGGTCGGCGCCTTCGATTCCTGCGCTTCCTCCACCAGCTTGACGACGCGGGCGATAGTATTGTCGGCAGCGGCCGCCGTAACGCGTACCCTGAGCACCGCATCGCCATTCACCGTTCCGGCAAAGACGACGGCATCGACACCCTTGCGCACTGGCGTGCTCTCGCCCGTCACCGGCGCCTCGTCGATCGCGCTCTCGCCGGAGACAATGACGCCGTCCGCCGAGATGCGGTCGCCGGGACGCACCATGATGATCGCTCCGACGGCGAGGCTTTCCGCCGGCACCTCCCGCGTCTGGCCATTGTCTTCGAGCAGCGCATTTTTCGGCACCAGCGCCGTCAGCGACTGGATGCTTTCGCGCGCCTTGCCGGCCGCCACCCCCTCCAGCAGCTCGCCGACGAGAAACAGGAAGACGACGGTCGCTGCCTCCTCGCCGGCATTGATGATGACGGCGCCGACGGCGGCGATCGTCATCAGCATCTCGATCGAAAACGATGTGCCCGATAGAGCCGCCATGATGGCGCGGCGCGCGATCGGCACCAGCCCGACCAGCATGGCGATGACGAAGGCGTAGGATGCGACCGCAGGCACGAGATGGCCGATGGCATAGGCGGCGATTAGCGCTGCACCCGAGACGATGGTCAATCGACCCTTCCGGCTTTGCCACCAGGAACCGGTCATCGGCGCATGGGCATGGCCGTGCAGCCCCTCGATTTTCTTTTTGCCATGATCGTGACCTGCGTGATCATGATCATGGTCGTGGCCGGCATGATCGCCGTGGTCGCGATGATCGTGCGGGCCGTGATCCTGTGCCGGCGCCGCGCTTCCGGCAAAGGGTGAAACCGAATAACCGAGCCCCGTCACCCTCTTCTCGATCGCCTTGAGGTTGCCGCTGCCGTCATGCCGCACGGTCATCGTGCCAGCCACCACCGAGACGGACACATCGGCGACACCCGCCACGCGCCTGACCGCCGTGTCGATCTTGGTCGCACAGGCGGCGCAATCCATGCCGCCGACCCGGTATCGTGTCTCGCTCGTCTCAGCCATTATCCGCTTCCTTGTCAAACAGAAGCATCCCTCCTACATCCTCTAGCGACTAGAGGTGCAAGAGGAAAATCATGAAAAAGATCACGATCGGCGAAGCCGCTCGCCGGAGTGGGGTCAAAGTGCCGACGGTGCGTTATTACGAGAGCATCGGCCTGCTCGCGGCCCCAAGCCGCAGCGAAGGCAACCAGCGCTCCTTCGAACCCGCCGATATCAGCCGCCTCACCTTCATCCGCCATGCCCGAGAACTCGGCTTCGAGATCGAGGCGATCCGCACGCTGCTCACCCTGCAGGATGATCCGCACCAATCCTGTGCCTCTGCCGATGCCATCGCCAAGGCTCGTCTCGTCGAGGTCGAGCAGCGCATCCGCAGCCTGATGGCGCTGAAGGCCGAACTCGAAACCATGGTGGAAGGTTGCGGCCATGGCCGCGTCGACCAATGCCGTGTCATCGAGGTTCTCGCCGACCACGGCCGGTGCACGCATCCGCACCATTGATCCCCGCCCTTGCAGGCAATCGACGCCCGCGCCACAACTGCACCAGATAGAATCGGGCGAAGACATCCATGAACCAGAAGCGAATTGCGATCATCGGCGGCGGCCCGGCGGGCCTGGCGGCCGCCGAGCTGCTTTCGCTCTCCGGCCATGCGGTGACGGTCTACGACGCCATGCCGACCTTCGCCCGCAAGTTTCTGCTCGCCGGCAAGTCGGGGCTGAACATTACCCATTCCGAGGATTATGCCCGTTTTGCCACACGCTTCGGCGCCGCCTCTGCCCGCCTGCGCCCAGCTCTCGATGCCTTTACCCCTGGCAATATCAGAGATTGGGCAGCAGGGCTCGGGACCGAGACTTTCGTCGGCTCGTCCGGCCGGGTTTTCCCTGATGTGATGAAAGCCTCTCCCTTGCTGCGCGCCTGGCTCAAGCGGCTGGAGGCGCAGGGCGCCACCCTGCGCACCCGCCACCGCTGGATCGGTTTTGCCGATGAGGGCTATGTTTTCGAAACGCCGGAAGGACGCAGCATCGTCCACTGCGACGCAGCCCTGCTGGCGCTCGGCGGCGCAAGCTGGCCGCGCCTCGGCTCCGATGCACGCTGGCTGCCCTGGCTATCGGAGAAGGGCGTCGAGATCGATGCCTTCCGACCCGCCAATTGCGGCTTCGTCGCCGGCTGGAGCGAGAGCTTCCGCGAGCGTTTCGCCGGCGAGCCCGTGAAGTCGGTCACCGCCACCTCCGACGCCGGCACCTTTCCCGGCGAATTCGTCATCACCGCAAACGGCATCGAGGGCAGCCTGGTCTATGCCCATGCGGCAAGCCTCCGCGACCGGCTACAGAGGCACGGCAGCGCTGCCCTGACGCTCGACCTCGCCCCGGGTCGGACGCTCGAAAGGCTGATCCGCGACCTCACGCGGCAGGACGCCAAATCGAGCTTTGCGAACCGCCTGCGCAAGGGCGCCGGCCTCGACGGGGTCAAGGCGGCCTTGCTGCGTGAGCTCGCCGCCGAGCGCGATCGAGCCGATCCCGTCCGTCTCGCCGGCATGATCAAGGCCTTGCCGGTGCCGGTCCTCGAAACGAGGCCGATCGGCGAGGCCATCTCCTCGGCCGGCGGCATCCGCTGGAGCAGCATCGACGACGGCTTCATGTTGAAGGCGCTGCCGGGCACTTTCGTCGCCGGCGAAATGCTCGACTGGGAAGCGCCGACCGGCGGCTATCTCCTCACCGCCTGCCTTGCGACCGGCCGGGCCGCGGCACGCGGCATCGAGGCTTGGCTGCAAGGATAGCCCCGGCGCTCGCAGGCTGCGCAGCAAACAAGAGCTTCCTTCGATCAGGCCGAGGCTGCACGAAACGTCATGACAAGGCCATTCATGCAGTAGCGAAGCCCAGTTGGCTTTGGGCCATCGTCGAAGACATGTCCGAGATGGCCGCCACAGCGGCTACAATGGACCGCCGTGCGAGCCATCCCGAAACTGGTGTCGTGTGTGGTGCCGACGGCATGGTCGAGCGGTGCCCAAAAGCTCGGCCAGCCGGTGCCGCTATCGAATTTCGTTGCCGAGGAAAAGAGCTTTTGGTCGCAGCCGACGCAGGAGAAAATGCCCTTCCGCTCCTCATGCAGCAACGGGCTGCTGAAGGGATTTTCCGTCCCCGCCTGACGCAAGATGACGAATTGATCCGGCGTCAGCAGGCTATGCCATTCCTCATCGGTGTGGGTCACCGGAAACGTTTCGACGGCGATCGCCTTGCCGGCCAGGCTAGCGCGGCCGGCAAGCGCCCCGAAAACGGTCGTCATCAGCAACAATCGTCTGTTCAGCATGATCCAGGATCTCCCCATCTTGCAAAGCCTTGCTCTGTAGGAAAATACGGGCGAGAGAAGTCTTTGTTACATTCTCACCGCTCAAACACCGAAATGTGATGCGCCCCCTTTCGCCGCGCGCTGACGGCCGCCACGCGCCGGCCTGATTGCAAACCCGCGGCTTTTCCATCAGACTGTGCTGAAGTTCCGGGGAGGAGCAGATGCACGAACAATCAGCGCACGCGGAGCATGTCTATACCTCTGCTCAGCGCGATTCCGCCGCGGCCAGCTCTCCGGTGGTCGCCTCCTGGCGGCGATGCATGACCATGCACCAGCTCGCCCCCGAGGACGAACGGGCGCCGCTGCGCCTGACCGATGTAGAATTCCGGCGCGCCCGCGAACAGTCCGGGCAGCTGATCGCCAGCGCGACGGACGAGCTCGATCGCCTCTTCACCACCGTCGGCAAGGCCGGCTGCTGCCTGCTTCTGACCGACAAGAACGGCATTGCGCTGGAGCGGCGGGGAGCGGCCGGCGACGACAAGGAATTTTACGCGCTCGGCCTCTGGACCGGCTCCGTATGGACCGAGGCTAGCATCGGCACCAATGGCATCGGCACCGCGCTTGCCGATGAACGCGCGGTCGCCATCTTCCGCGACCAGCATTTCTTCTGCGCCAATACCAGCCTCAGCTGCACGACGGCGCCGATCCGCGACCATCGTGGCCGGCTGGCTGCGGCCCTCGACATCTCCACCTGCCGCGAAGACGCCAACGAGATGACGCTGACGATCCTAACGCAGACCGTGCGCGATGCCGCGATGCGCATCGAACTCAATCTCTTCCGTTCGGCCTTTCCCAGCGCCCGCTTCGTGATGGTTCCGGCCGGCGCTAACTCGGCCGCCGCCCTGCTGGCCGTCGACCGGCATGACCTAGTGCTCGGGGCGACGCGCGCCGCCCGCATCGCGCTGCAGCTGGACGACAAGCGGATCGCCGCCGGCATTCCGGCCGCCGATGCTCTCCGCGAAGCCGTCGTCTCACAGCAGGAAGAGATGGTCCAGGCCGAGAAGGCAGCCTTGCTGCGGGCGCTGTCGCGCGCCCGCGGCAACATCTCCCAGGCGGCAATCGCTCTTGGCATCAGCCGTGCCACCCTGCACAGGAAAATGAAGAAGCTCGACCTCCACTGACCGGTTCAAAGGTTTCGCCGTTGCGGCAAATCCGTCGCCGATCCTGTCGCAAGTCTGCGACACTGTGCACTGCGGTATGGAAGAGCCTCCCTGTTCCCTTCGCCAAAACACGCACATTTTCCTCCCACTGGTTCGCTTGGAACCTGGATCATCAGGGAGGATGACATGCTTCATCAGAAAATCGTCGAGTCGCCGTTCAAGCTGAAATACGGCAACTATATCGGCGGCGAATGGCGCGAGCCGGTCGAAGGCAAATATTTCGAAAACCTCACGCCCATCACCGGCGGCAAGCTCTGCGACATTCCCCGTTCCGATGGAAAGGACATCAATCTCGCGCTCGACGCCGCCCATGCGGCCAAGGAAAAATGGGGGCGCACCTCCGCTGCTGAGCGCTCCAACATTCTCATGAAGATCGCCGAGCGGATGGAAGACAAGCTGGAATTGCTCGCCCAGGCCGAGACCTGGGACAATGGCAAACCCATCCGCGAGACCATGGTCGCCGACATTCCGCTGGCGATCGACCATTTCCGCTATTTCGCCTCCTGCATCCGCGCCCAGGAAGGTTCGATCGGCGAGATCGATCACGATACGATCGCCTATCACTTCCACGAGCCCCTAGGCGTCGTCGGCCAGATCATTCCCTGGAACTTCCCGATCCTGATGGCCACCTGGAAGCTCGCTCCCGCGCTTGCCGCCGGCAACTGCGTCGTCTTGAAGCCTGCCGAGCAGACGCCGGCCTCGATCCTGCTCTGGGCCGATCTCGTCGGCGATCTTCTGCCGCCCGGCGTGCTTAACATCGTCAACGGTTTCGGCATCGAGGCCGGCAAGCCGCTGGCGACCAGCCACCGCATCGCCAAGATCGCCTTCACCGGCGAGACGACGACCGGCCGGCTGATCATGCAATATGCCAGCCAGAACCTCATTCCGGTGACGCTGGAACTCGGCGGCAAATCGCCGAACATCTTCTTCGCCGATGTGATGGCCGAAGATGACGATTTCCTCGACAAGGCGCTCGAAGGTTTCGCGATGTTTGCCCTCAACCAGGGCGAAGTCTGCACCTGCCCGAGCCGCGCTCTCGTCCAGGAATCGATCTATGAACGCTTCATGGAAAGGGCGGTCAAACGCGTCGAGGCAATCAAGCAGGGCAACCCGCTTGATCCCGCCACCATGATCGGCGCCCAGGCCTCGACCGAGCAGCTCGAAAAGATCCTCGCCTATCTCGACATCGGCAAGCAGGAGGGGGCTCAGGTCCTGGCTGGCGGCTCCCGCAACGATCTCGGCGGCGATCTGGCGAACGGCTATTACGTCAAGCCGACGATCTTCAAGGGTCACAACAAGATGCGCATCTTCCAGGAGGAGATCTTCGGGCCGGTGGTCTCGGTCACGACCTTCAAGACCGAAAAGGAAGCGCTCGAAATCGCCAACGACACGCTCTATGGCCTCGGCGCCGGTGTCTGGAGCCGCGACGCCAATCGCTGCTATCGGTTCGGCCGCGAGATCCAGGCCGGCCGCGTTTGGACCAACTGCTACCACGCCTATCCCGCCCATGCCGCCTTTGGCGGCTACAAGCAATCGGGCATCGGCCGCGAAACCCACAAGATGATGCTCGAGCACTACCAGCAGACCAAGAACATGCTGGTGAGCTACAGCCCGAAGGCGCTCGGTTTCTTCTGAGAACTTTCGTGTGGGAGGGAGTGTCAAAACCCCTCCCCACCCCCCACAAGGGGGAGGGGCCTGACCCGCTGAACCGCCTCGCTCTGAAACTCACATATCTCCTTACTGAAACGTCATCGAGGAAGGTTGCCGGTGCGGCAGCTTAGCTCCTCCCCTTGTGGGGAGGGGAACTCTTCTCCCGAAACTCTGAGGAAGACCGATGGAAACGACCGTCAACGGCGAACCGCGTGTTCTCGCAACCGACGCAGCCCTTGATCTGATCGCTGAGATCAGGCGCGATCATCCTGATATCCTCTTCCACCAGTCCGGCGGCTGCTGCGACGGCTCCTCGCCGATGTGTTACCCCGCAAATGAATTCATGGTCGGCGACAGCGACGTCAAGCTCGGCGAGATCGGCGGCGTGCCGGTCTATATCAGCGCCAGCCAGTTCGAGGCGTGGAAGCACACGCAGCTGATCATCGATGTCGTGCCGGGTCGCGGCGGCATGTTCTCGCTCGACAACGGCCGCGAGAAACGCTTCCTCACCCGTTCGCGACTCTTCGGCGACGGAGAGGCCTGTGCTGTCCCGGATGCTACGGTCAGAACAGTCTGATGCATGCCGCTAAGACGCACAGGCGGTCTGGCGCGCAACGTGCTGAGAATTTCGCCTGTAGTATTCCCATAGTACCTTCTGTCCGATGGTCTTTGTTAATCTTCATCCGTTGGTTTCAAAGGAGGATACGATGCCAGCTTCAAGGATCCTGATGATCACCGGTGATTTCACCGAAGATTATGAAACGATGGTGCCGTTCCAGACGCTGCTCGCCTGCGGCTATACGGTCGATGCCGTCTGCCCCGGCAAGAAGGCGGGTGAGAGCGTCGCCACCGCCATTCATGATTTCGAGGGCGACCAGACCTATTCTGAAAAGCGCGGCCATAATTTCGCGCTGAACGCCACTTTCGACAGCGTGCGGGCAGAGGATTACGATGCCCTCGTCATCCCCGGCGGCCGCGCCCCCGAATATCTTCGCCTCAACGCCGACGTCATCAAGTCGGTCCGGCACTTCTTCGATACCGGAAAACCTGTTGCAGCCATCTGCCACGGTGCGCAGCTGCTTGCCGCTGCCGGCGTATTGAATGGCCGCACCTGCTCGGCCTATCCCGCCTGTCGGCCGGAAGTCGAACTGGCCGGCGGCGTTTATGCCGATATTGCAATCACCGACGCGGTCTCGGACGGCAATCTTGTCACGGCGCCGGCCTGGCCGGCGCATCCCTCCTGGCTGCGCCAGTTCATGGTGCTGCTCGACGCCGCATCGATGCCTGAAACCAACGCCGCCTGACAAGGGCGGCACCGCGAGGACGACATGTGTGAACTCTTCATCAAAGCGGATGCGCGGCTATGGGAAAGCACCACCCGGTCGCTGCGCATCGACGGCATGGTCACCAGCGTGAGGCTGGAGAACTTCTTCTGGTCGAAGCTCGAGGAAATTGCCCGGCGCGACGGCATGAACGTCGCGCAGCTGATCACCCGGCTGCATCATGAGTCGATCGATGCGGGCCACGATCTCGGAAATTTCACATCCTTCCTGCGCGTCTGCTGCGCCCGTTATCTCGACCTGCAGCTCACCGGGGATATTCCCGCCGATGTCAGCCGCCCGATCTCCGAGCTGGATGCGCCGGTCATCCTCGGCCGCGAACGGGAAAAATATCACTGAAGCCTGGCCGAACCCCCGATGACGCGGGCAGAGCTCTCCACGGAGAACTCTGCCGACAATCCTGGGATACCTGACCGTGGCGCGGCTGCACGGGGGTTGCGTTGCGACGCAGCCTGGATCAACAATGCGCAGCATCATCCAGCACCGGCAGCACCGTCAGGAGATCGATTGCCATGAACGACCAGAAAGCCGTGATCGTCACGGGAGCCGGTGGCAACCTTGGCAGTGCCGTTGTCCGCGAACTTGCCGCAGGAGGCGCCAAGCTCGTCTGCATGAACCGGTCGAGCCAGGAGCTGGAAGCCTTGGCCGGCGAGCTTCCCGCCTCCACCGAGTTCCTGTCGATCGCCGGAACGGACCTCACCGATTATGCCTCCTGTGCAGCCGCCGTCGCGCGGGCTGACAAGCGCTTCGGTGGCGTCAGCGCCCTGGTCAATACGGTCGGCGGCTTCCAGATGGGACCGGTCGGGCCGGATGCAACTTCCCAATGGGACACGATGATGACCGCCAACGCCCGTACTGCGCTGACGATCAGCGCTGCGGTTCTCCCGACCATGAAGGCAGCAGGCTATGGCCGCATCATTCACGTCGCCGCCGCCCCCGGCCTGAAGGCCGGAGCCAATCAGGCGGCCTACGCCGCTTCGAAAGCCGCCGTCATCCGGCTGACCGAGGCGATCGCTGCGGAAAACCGCGGCCACCGCATCACCGCCAACTGCATTCTGCCCGGGACAATCGACACGCCCGAGAACCGCGCTGCCATGCCCAATGCGAAGACGGACGGCTGGGTATCGCCGCAATCGATCGCCCGCCTCATCGCCTTCCTGATTTCACCGGCGTCAGCCGTCGTTACCGGCGCGGCGATCCCTGCAACCGGCCGCGAATGAAGGAAGCCCTTGCACGTTTTGTACCCCCGGCTTGCGGTACGATTCTCATAGGAGGCGCGGGCAGCGGGCGGGGCGCGCGATGGTGTTGATGATCGCATTGTGGCGGCATTTGCAGGAAGGCAGGTGGTTTCGATGACCGACGGTCCCGCATTCCCCGCCGTCAGCGCCACCAGCTTGGTGCGTGAGGAATGGTTCCTCGGCGTCAGCGTCGCGACGAGCTTGGCATTTCTGGCTTTCCAGGAGCAGCTTTTCGGGCGGCTTTCCGATCCGCTTTGGTTCACCGTCGTTTTCGTGTGGCTGTTTGCCGTCGTACTCGGCTCCGCCCTGTCGGTCGTGCGGCACGCGGATCATTTGGCGGAGCGGCTAAAGGAGCCCTACGGCACGCTCATTCTGACGCTTGCCATCACTTCGATCGAGGTGATGGCGATATCGGCCGTCATGCTGCACGGCGAAAACAATCCGACGCTTGCCCGCGACACGCTGTTTGCGGTCGTCATGATCATCCTGAATGGCATGGTCGGCCTGTCGTTACTGCTGGGCGCGTGGCGGCGGCCGGAACAGCAGCACAATCTGCAGGGCGCCAACGCCTATCTCGGGGTGATCGTGCCGCTGGCGACCTTGAGCCTGGTCATGCCGACATTTCTGGCAGACCCAGGCGGACAGCATGCATCGGCGCCGAGACAACTGATCCTCGGCATAATATCGGTCGGCCTTTATGCCACATTTCTGTTTCTGCAGGCTGGCCGGCATCGGGACTATTTCACCGACGAAAGCAACCGTCACGAGCCCCCCGGCGAACGTCTCCCTCACCATGGACCGGTCTGGCCTCATGCCATTCTGCTTTTCGCCTATATGGGTCCGATCGTCTTCCTCGTCGAACTGCTTGCGCGGCCGATCGATTACATTATCGAAACCCTGCATGCTCCGACCGCATTTGGCGGTGTCGTGATGGCGGTCCTCGTTGCGACGCCCGAGGCAATGAGCGCCGTGCGCGCATCCATCGCCAACAATCTTCAGCGCTCTGTCAACATCTTCCTTGGTTCGGTATTGTCGACGATCGGGCTGACGGTGCCGGCGATGCTCATTGTCAGTCAGCTCTACGGACACACAGTGACGCTCGGCCTTGAGCGCGGGGATCTGGTGATGCTCCTGCTCACGCTCGCCGTCAGCATCATTACCTTTGCCAGCGGCCGTACGCATCTCATGCAAGGTGCCGTGCACCTGGTGCTTTTCCTGGCTTACGTGATGCTCATTTTCCAGCAATGACGCACACCCGGCGCCGCTCGAAGGCGGCACTGGAAGACCAGGAAAGTAAAGTTCCGCGCCCGGCCTGTCTTCCGCTATGATGGCGGGAGCTATTGCACGGATTGCAAACAATCGCAGTGCTGAAAGCAACTCAAGGTGCGACAGCGTCCTTGCCCGTCTGAAAAGACGCGCGGCGCTGTAGGTGGCAATACGGAGACCGGACTTGGGCTCATTGTTGCTTGGCGGACTTGTATTTGTGTTTCTGTCGACCGCAACGGCGATTGGATTGATCGTGCGCGGCCGCTTGCCGGATCATCATCTCAATTCGGAATCCAAGGACGTCATCAGGCTGGCGACCGCGGTGGTGGGAACGCTATCGGCCTTAGCGCTCGGCCTTCTGATCGCCTCGGCCAAGTCCACCTACGACAACGCCGAAGTGGAGATGAGAACAGCGGCCGCGCGGGTGCTCCTGCTTGACCGCGTCATGGCCCAATACGGGCCGGAAACCGGCAAGGCGCGGCAGTTGCTGCGTGAATTGATCGAGAAACGGCTGAGCCGCGGCTGGTCGGCCGAAACCACCGACGAGGCATCCGGCAAGGCGCTGGGGGAATATCAGGATATCGAGGCGGTTCAGGGCGACCTTCGGGCGCTCTCGCCGAGGGATGCCGTGCAGCGCTCTCTCCAGGCGCGGGCTCTTGAGGTAAGCGGCATGGTGGCCGAGACCCACTGGCTGCTGGTCGAATCCGGTAAAGAGGGTTTGCCCTGGGCCTTCCTCACCGTTCTCGTCTGTTGGCTCGGGCTGCTTTTTGCGACCTTCGGGCTGCAGGCGCCGGCCAATCCGACTGTGCTGTCAATTCTGCTCGTCTGCGCCCTGTCCGTCGCCGGCGCGATCTTCCTGATTGCGGATATGGCCAATCCCTATGTCGGCCTGATCCATGTTTCCGATGCACCTTTGCAATCGGCCATCGAACGGCTCGGGAAACCCTAAAGGATGTCGCGCAAAGGTCGGCGCGCAGCAGGAATGCGACTGGCACCGCCGATCGGAATCGATCAGAACGCGCACGAGCTCGTCGCCGTCCTGTTCTGTCGCCCGGAAACGCAAAAAGCCCGCCGGATTGGCGGGCTATTTTTGTATATGGTTGCGGGGGCAGGATTTGAACCTGCGGCCTTCAGGTT
>NZ_JARFVE010000026.1:0-20339 GCF_029194105.1 Rhizobium mulingense
CAGCCCGATCCTATCGAATCTCTTCCTGCATTACGCGTTTGACGTCTGGATGACCCGGACGCATCCGGATCTACCATAAAGGCCTGGCGCCGGCGAAGATCGGCGGCTACGTCAAACCGACACTGAGGGTGCGGCCGCCGACAACTACACCTTGACGCGTCGCTGGTTGACGCGAATGGCTTTCGCTTGACCCTCCACGCTGGCACGTGCAGCATCGTCGGCCTGATCGATTTCAGGACGAACGCGTGCATCGATCGGGTGGTGATCATGCTCCTGCTCAGGACTCCGATACGTTGAAACGACAACGCCACGGTGCAACAGCTCGTTCATGTCGTGTTACCTCTTCGAAGGCTACAAGCTATCTGGGAAAGACTTACCTTGTAGGGCATTGGCGGAAGGATCGACAATCGAAAAGACAGGCAGAAATCTCGTCTGCAAGGCCGGCCCCAGAAGGGGTCGGAAGGGAAGATCCGTAGGACAGCTCCCGCGAAACCTCTAGAAAAGTCCAGCCTTTTGAGACCTCGCAACCGGCGGAGAGGATGTTGCTGTCCTGCCTCTATTCAACAGACCTCTCCCCCTTTAAGTTCAGTCGGCGAGCGACCCTTGGGCGATCGCTATGCGCCGATCCCGCCCATGCAGACGTATTTCATGGATAAGAAGCCATCCATTCCGTACTTTGAGCCCTCTCGGCCGAAGCCGGATTGCTTGACGCCGCCGAATGGCGCTAATTCGGTGGAAATCAGACCCGTGTTCACGCCAACCATGCCGTATTCCAGCGCCTCTGTGACCTTCCAAACGTTCCTGAGGTCGTTGGCGAAAAAGTAGGCTGCCAAGCCGAATTCCGTATCGTTCGCGAGTTCGATGACTTCCTCGACAGTATCGAACTTGAACACCGGAGCCAGAGGCGCGAAGGTTTCCTCACGCGCAACCTTCATATCCTTTGTGGCACCCGAGAGAAGCGTTGGTTGGACGAACGTGCCTCCGCGAGCATCGCGGTCACCACCAACCACGACAGTCGCACCCTTGGTCACAGCGTCATCGATATGACCATAGAGCTTTGCTACCGCTTCATCGTTGATCAACGGGCCGATCGTCGCCCCGCTCTCAAACCCGTCAAGAACCTGCAAGGCACTCACGCGCATTGCCAGCTTCTCGACGAACCTGTCATGGATCCCGCTCTGTACGTAAATACGGTTCGCGCACACGCAGGTTTGACCCGCGTTACGAAACTTAGAAAGCATAGCCCCCTCGACCGCCTGGTCGAGATCTGCATCGTCGAAAACGATAAACGGCGCATTGCCGCCGAGTTCCAGGCTCAGCTTCATGATCTTCTGGGCGCCTTGCGCCATCAAGATACGGCCAACTTCGGTCGAACCGGTGAAGGTCAGTTTCTTGACGACCGGGTTGGAGCAGACCTCCTCGCCAAACATTCTTGCATTATCCGTCGGGAGGACGCTGAACAAGCCATCGGGTATTCCGGCACGCTCCGCGAGGATCGCCAATGCAAGCGCCGATAACGGAGTCTCGGCAGCAGGCTTGAATACGATCGCGCAGCCGGACGCGAGCGCCGGCGCGATCTTGCGGCACACCATCGCCGACGGAAAGTTCCAAGGAGCGATGGCGGCCACAACGCCAACCGGCTGCTTGATGACAAGCAGTCGCTTGTCGGCCTGGTGACCTGGAATGGTGTCACCATAGACACGCTTGGCTTCCTCACCGAACCATTCGATGTAGGAAGCGCCGTAAGCAATCTCGCCACGCGCTTCCGCCAGTGGCTTGCCCATTTCCGATGTCAGAATTACGGCCAGGTCTTCAGCGTTAGCTACCACCTCTTCGTAGAACTTCCGCATGATCAGCGAGCGTTCCTTCGCCGAAACCTTAGCCCACTTCTTCTGTGCAGCCTTTGCAGCATCGATAGAGGCTCGCACTTCAGCAAGGCCAGCGCTAGGCAAAGAGGCAAGGACGTCCATCGTGGAGGGGTTTAGCACGTTGATGCGTGTGCCGTTTACCCCTTCGCTCGACCACTTTCCTCCAACCAGCATCTGCTCGCGAACGAGAGTCTGGTCCTTTAAACGGCCTAGCAGGGTGCTGGAGATTGCCATGGATCTTCCTTTCTATGCATTGATCATATCTGATTTCGAATGTGTGGTGACCGTGCGTATATCGCGACCATCGGAACGATGAGCAGACCGACGACAGCCTGCTGCGCCGGAAAGTTCAGTCCGAGGCCAACTAGAAGCGAGGTCAGTACAGTCAGGACAAGAACACCGAGCACTGTCGCGCCATAGCCGCCCGCCCCACCAAGAAGCGACGTCCCTCCAATCACCACCGCTGCTACGGTGGTGAAAAGATAAGGGTCGCCCACGCCGACGAAGCCACCACCGGAAAACCCTAGTAGCAGCATGCCCGTGATTGCAGACATGGCACCGCTGACGCTATGGATGACGGTCCAGACCTTGAATTCGGAGATTCCGAGGCGGGCGGCCGCCGTCCGGCTTCCGCCGACGGCGTAAATGCTGCGGCCAAACCAGGTGTTGTACATGAACCATCCAAGCGCGATGGCGACGATAGCCCAGATCACGATGACCGGAGGCAGCGACAGGCCGAAAAACTTTCCGTTGAACGCCGAAATGTTCCTCAGCCATTCGGGTACCGGAGCAAACACTGTACCACCAAACGCCGAGCCGAGTGAGGTGTAGATCTGGACCGCACCGACGGCCGCGAAGCCAACTCCGAGCGACATGATCAGCGCTTGCCCTTGGAGACGGAAGCTCAGGGCGCCATTGGCGGCCCCGACAAGCGCACCGAGGAGCATGACAACCAGCATCGCGAGGGGAGCGGGAATACCTGCGACCATAAGGCTGGGAAGGAGGATGTTCGCGCCTCCAATAATATATGGTATCGAAAGATCGAGCGCACCGACCAGAGCGCACAGGGTCTGGCCAATGGAGGCAAGCCCCAGAAACGCTGCGAGAAGAAGGATTGAACGCGCGTTTTGGGATGATACGAAGCCGGGGACCAGCAATGCACCGAGTGCTAAGAGAGAGGCCAGAAGAACAAAGCCAATGACGATGCTCCGATGAGCCTTGAGCGGGTTAGACTTCTGAGCCGATTTGATTTCGGAATTCATAACTGTCGCGACCATTATCTTGCTCCTTACACAACCGCGCGGCGACTGATGACAAAGACGTTCACGAGAAGTGATCCGACGAGGATTAAGCCGAATGCCATCTGGGTAACGAACCCCGAAACCGTGCCGAAGTTGAAGGTGGAGAGGAGATAGGAGATGAGGAACATGTTGATCGCGCCAAGCGTAGATCCAAGTGCTCCACCACGACCACCGGAGAGGCTCGCACCTCCGAGAACCAGGGCCGTAACAGCCTGAAGGGTGTAGGTGCTGCCCTGCGTCGGATCACCAGAGGAGATCAGCGCCGTGTAGCTGAGGGCGGCAAGTCCAGCGAATGCTCCACCAACAACGTGGGCGATGATGCGGACTGCGTCCACTCGAACGCCGCTCGTATACGCCATGCGCTCATCCGCACCCGTCATGCGAAGGTTGCGGTAAAACATAGTCCCCCTGAGAAGGAGCCATAATGCATACGCTGCAACCAGCAACAGCAAAACAGGTGACATGATGTCGGTCCCCGCCCCCCAGCTAAGCATCCAGTCGGGCGCGACTCCACCCGGTCGGGACATCACCATCAGGTTCAACCCGGAGAGGACAAGAAAACCCGACAGCGTAACGATTATCGGAGCGACACGCACATAAATGATAACCAGCGCCTGGAGTAGCTGGAATGCCGCTCCCAGGCCGACTGCCCATACTATCACTGCGATAGGGTTGGTAATTCCGTTACCCACAAGCCAGGTAATAAGGGTAACGTTGATGAACCCCATCAAGGGGCCAACTGAAAGGTCCACTGCTCCACGACCCGCCATGACAATGGGGGTGAGGGCAAGCGCCGTTAGAATCAAGGGCGTGGCGACAAGGATTGCACCTGCGAGGCCGTTGTTCGTGAATAGCCCGTGTCCGCGTAGGGCAACGGCGACCAAAAGGACGATGAATAGGCCGGCCGGCACGAAGAGGGAACGGTCCTGGGTGATTTGACGGAATGCGATTCCAGACATCATGCAGTCCTTTCCAGATCGAACTCGATGGAGGCGTTTGGCGATTTTCCAAACATTGCGGCCAAGATTGGCTCTTCCGCTATGTCCTCGCCTGCTAGCGACCGGAAAAGCCTTCCAGCAAAGAAGACGTCGACGCGGTCCGCAAAGCCGATGAACTCTTCGATTTCGCTTGATAGATAAATCACGCTGCCACCCTTCTCCGTGAACAGGCGCAGTTCGCGGTAGAGATCGCGCTTCGTTCCGAGGTCGACACCGCGAGCGGGATCGTTAAGGACGATGACGGACGGTTCGTTTGCAAAGGCACGGCCGATCAAAACTTTTTGCTGATTTCCGCCCGACAGTGAGGTGATCTTGTTCGCCGGACTTCCAATCTTAATCCGGAGCCGATCCACCTCGCGTTTGAACATGGGTTTGAGGCCGGCCTTATTGATTATACCAAGAGGACCGAGGTTCTTGCGATAGACGCCGATGGCAAGATTTTCGAAGATGCTCTGCTGAGGGAAGATACCTTCACGCTTGCGGTCGCCGGAAATATACGAGATTCCTGCTTTGGTAGCGTCTTCGAGCGATGCGACCTTTTTCATTCTCTCGGTGCTGGATGACCAGACTTGGACATTACCACCAAAAGGCTGGATGATACCCGCAACGGCGCGTACGAAAGCGTCCTGCCCCTGCCCGTCGAGTCCTGCAACACCGATGATCGCTCCTTTCGGTAGATCGAAATCGAAGGGCGCTGCCGCGCTGTGAGTAACGAGGTCTCTTACCGCTACCACGGCCGGCGCGGCGGCGCCTACTTGCTTTGATTCGTACGCCTTCGCGTCGCTTGCGTTTCGGTCCGCGGGCGTCATCATTGAAAGCAGGTTCTCTTCAGTTATTTCATGCTTCTCGAGCGTACCAATGGTGACGCCGTCGCGAAGGATCGTGGCTCGATCGGCGATGCGGACAAGTTCAGCGATCCGATGCGTTACGATCAGCACGGTCGCACCTTCCCTACGGAGACGATCAATTTCCTCGTGGAGGCGGATCGTGGAATCGAGGTCTAATGCCGCAGACGATTCATCGAGGATGAGGACCTTCGGCCTGCGCAAGACCGCTCGCGCAATAACTATCCATTGCTTGACGCTCAGAGGCAATGCCCCAACGTTCTGATCGAGATCCACGGGCTTGCCGACGAGGCGTTTCAGGATCTCCTCAGCCTCGGTACGCCGACCACTGCCGCCCTGCGAGCGGAAGATGCCGTCGCGCCCGACATACAGGTTTTCCAATACACTGGCCTCGTCGGCCACCAGCACTTCCTGGAAGATCGTTGTCAGCCCGATGCGCTTGGCGTCAGTCGGAGTCGAAATCTCTTCTCCAAGGACCGAAACGCTCCCGGAATCTGGGTGCAACACTCCAGACATGATCTTCGCCATCGTGCTTTTGCCACTTCCATTCTCTCCGACGATGGCGTGCACTTCTCCGGCCCGGGCTTCAAAATCACACTTCTTTAAGGCCTTAGTCTCGCCGAAAGACTTGGCAACATTGATCAACTTGATCGTAGTTTGGTTTTGCATCGGAGATCCTCTAATCCCAACGGCCGCGCGAGGCGGTCCTCCCACAAGAGAAACTTCTGTCCGGTGGCAAGACCCACCGGGCAGAACAGTTTCACTTCGACACAGGCTTCCAGGGATCAGCCGGGCGTTCGAAGTAGTCTGCAGCAATCGCAGCAGGAAACCACCCGTCCGCCTTGGGCTCCACGAAGTCTGTCGAGTTCAAGTCGCAATCTTCTGGTATTGCCGCGCGGACTTCATCGATGGTGTAAGGCAAGACGGGTCGAAGGAAGGACTGAACCTTAGGGCCTTGTCCCTCCAATGTGCGGAGCATGATCTCCCACATCTGTTGCATCTCGCGACGCGGCGGCCAAATATGGAAACTCCTGTCCACAAACTCGGGGTTCTTGCGCCAGTAGCACGCGGCGGAAGCTTCCCCCCCGAGAGTAATCGGGATCATGTCTCGACCTGACTGCAGCATTGCGTTGAGAACGCCGTTCTCTTGGGCCCCCTGCGTGAGGATCCCATCAATCTTCGTCGGGTTCGTCGCAAGAAACTTCTGAACTTCGACCTGGGCCACCTGGTCGGTCCACTTCCCTGCAACTTCACCGACGATCTTTATGTCGGGGTACTTAGCAAGTGCTTCCTTAGCCGCTTTGTCAAAGCTGTCCGAAGAAGCGAAACCGGGAATACCAGAAACGAGAAGGATATTGCCCTTCTTTCCTATTTTTTCCGCCAGCCACGTCGCCATCTCGGCACCGCCCTGCGCGTGATTGGCCGCGCCATTGATGGCGTATGGCGACGTCACGTAGCCCGAAAATGAGAACACCGGCACACCGGCTTTGTAGGCATATTCGATCGTCTGATTAAGAGCCGTGACGTTCGAGCAGCAGATGATGATTGCATCGACGCCTTCGTCCACCATTTGACGCATCTGCTGGATCTGAACGGCGTCTTTAAGATCCGACTGGGTGACCACGACATCAGACACCAGGCCCGCAGCCTTTGATCGCGGTAAAAGATCGCTCATGACCGCATCGAGAGCTGCGGCTCGCCAGGTGTTGCCAGCGTAGCTGCTTGCATAGCCGATCTTCCACGGAGGACCCTTTTTGGGCTTGAAGTCTTTGTAGGCGCTCGCCCCCAATGGAATCTGCGGATCTACAGTTTCATAGATCTTCTTTTCTGTAGCCGGTAGCTGATCGACACCATCCGCGTAAGCGGTTGTCGCCAGGGCGCTAACCGAGATCAGCGCCCCAAGTGTGACATTCAGAATGCACCTCATTGAAGTTCTCCTCCCGAGAAAAGGATCAGGCAACCTTAGACCGGGCTGCTGATGACTGTTGGATCTCCTCAAGAATCGGCAACAGATACTTCCGGAACTCGCTATAGTCCTCAGTAACGGGAAAATGTCCGAGCTTTTCCATTGTCCAAAACTTGGAGCCTTTGACCAGGTCTGCAGCAATCTTGGTATCGGCCGGGGACGTGTTTGGATCGTATTCGCCCGTGAGGAAGTATAGCATACATTTCGACGTATCGATTTTGCTGGCTTCTTCTGGCGACACATCGTGGTCGTAGTAGTAGTAATAAAGATCACCCGCGAAGATTCCCGGTCCACCGCAGCTGTATTCCCACTGGATTTCACGGACATTCGCTTCTGGCGAGTACGGTGAGATATTCAGCATCATCGCCGCACCGATGGAGGTGCGATTGACGTTTGGATTGTCGAACTCCCTGCGGATGCCAGCCATACCGACGTCGACGTACTCCGCCGCCGAGCGCAACGCACCTTCGACCGAGATCGTGGCGCGGAAGTTGTCCGGATAGTTCGATGCCAGGTCGATCGCGAGATGGCCGCCCATGGAGCTGCCCAAATAAACGGGGCGGTCTAGGTCGAGCGCTTTTGAGAGTTCGAGCTGGAAGTCCATCATGAACTTCTTGGTCATGTTGTATTCCTTCTCCCACCAGCGAACGCCGTAGGGGGGAAGGGACTTGCCGTGATACGGCAGATCGAACGCGATGACGCGAAAATTTTTCGTCACGTCGGAATCGCAAAGCATATGACGGTATTGGCGACCGTCGGACCCTGCCGTATGACCGACGAGAAGCGGAATCCCCTGGCCCGCTTCTTCGTAATAGACGCGGTACTCGATACCTTCTACGGTGAGATAGAGATAACGGCCGATAATGGGGTCAAACTTGGTCATGCTGCTGCTCCTTCAGAACGGGCATTGCGCATCAGGGTGGTCATGCGGTTGAGAGCAGGCAGATACGCGAAGGTTTCGTTGTTACTGCTAAGGTAGAGGCCATGCTTGATGTTTGATGACTGCAAGCACTGATAAAACGGCAAGGGTTTGTGCTGAAGCAGCGCCTCCCACTGTGAACCGGTCCCGCGTATGACGATAGTGCACTTGTCGTCGTCGTATTCGGCCTCTTCCACCTTTAGCAACGTACCGTCCTCGAAATGAAGCGCTACACTGCGGGTAGGGAAATCGCATTTTAATATACCGTTAAGATAACGAGTTTCGCGCTTGAACTCGAAATCCTCCCGCACGAATTCTATGAATTTCTTGAGATCTATCGCCATTTTAGGCTCCTCCCTTGTTGATAAGCGCTGAGAACTCCGCGCATGTTGTACATGCCCCCTCACGGGACAGCACATTCTCAAATGCCCATTTCGGTGAATTCTTCCTGGGCATGCCTGAAACTGTCGATGCCTGCTGGCACACCAACGTAGATAGCCACCTGAAGGAAGATCTCCTGGATCTCCTGTTTCGTAACACCGTTGTTGATGGCGCCGCGGATGTGGCCTCTGAGCTCGTGCGGTCGGTTTAAAACCGCTATCATTCCAAGGTTGAGGATCGATCGAGCGCGACGGTCGAGGCCAGGTCGGTTCCAGATATTGTCCCAACAATACTCGGTGACGAGTTCCTGCATCGGCCAGGTGAAGTCGGTCGCCTTTCCGAGGGCCGCATCAACGTAAGCGTCCCCCATCACCTGCCGACGAGTAGCAAGTCCGCGCTTGAACTGCTCCGATGGAGCTGTTCGCTCGCCGGCCTTAGACCCCTTATCTTTCCTGTCCAAAGTGGCCATTGGGTTTCGCTCCCTTCATCATATTTGACAGATTATCAGACAATTTTCAACTGTCAGTTTGGCGTAGTTTTTCGCGGTCAGGCCTGATCTTTCACGAACTGCGCAATTTTCGTATGGTCGACATCGGGGCCTAAAGCATGCCGAGCAGCATCCCAGGCATCAGCGGTACCGGCCAATGTCGGCAGCTGGAGATTGAGCGCCTTCGACAAGTCCGCTGCAATCCTAATGTCTTTCGCCATAAGCCCCAAAGCAAAACCAGAGCCAAAAGTCTCCGAGAGGATGAACTGCTTCATCTTCACTTCTGTTGCGTTGTTCTTGCCAGACGACGAGTTGAGAATATCGACGATCGTTCTAGGATCGAGACCAAACGTTCGGCCAAGAAGAACGCCTTCGATAGCTGCCAGAACCCCGGCTCCCGATACGAAATTGTTGATGGCTTTCATGGCGTGCCCTGAGCCGATCGGGCCTGTCCTAAAAATCTGGCCGCCCATGGCGCACAGGATGGGATCAGCTTGATCGATATCGTCAGAAGCACCGCCTGCCATGATAGTAAGAGAGCCTTCGACGGCTCGCTTCACTCCGCCTGACACGGGAGCATCGACCAGCCGCAAGCCCTTCTGATGCAAGCGCTCTGCGAGCTCACGAGTATCATTGGGCGCCGATGAGCTCATGTCGATGACAAGCGCGTCAGCACTCAGGGATTGCCAGGCCCCATCCTTGAAGAGCGCGTCTTGAACAACCTTGCCGTTGGGAAGCATGGTAACCGCAACATCGGCCCCATTGAATGCTTCCGCTACCGTCTCTGCCGGAACGCCGCCGACGGCCGCGAACCTTTCCCTAGCCTCGGCCGATAGATCAAAGCCAGTGACTTCGAATTGAGCCGACAACAGATGTTGTGCCATCGGCCCGCCCATTGCGCCGAGACCAATAAAGGCGACGCGCAGATTTTTTCGTGGTGACAACGTCCCGCTCCCGAATGTGAGGCAAGCACAATCAGCTACCTCCGTTAGTGAGGAGTAGTTAACGACCTATCAGACAATCTGTCAATCGGAAAATTCATGCTTGGGCCGGCGCGCCCTCGCTACGACGCCAATTTTGCCGTCGCTTCTTCAATCACCTCACTTAAAATGACGTGCAAGCAGCACCCATCTTATCGTCCGATGGACACCAGAGAGGTTGTTGCGTTGTCAAAAGCACCGTGCCTGAAGGATTTAATTACACCCGGCCACCTCCAGCATCAGACAATCTGTCAATTTTCGGAAAATCTTATGGCATCAGCCTGAGGTGTTGTTGCGCAGGTACTCGAGTGCGACTTTCGCAGCCATATCAATGTGGTGCTTACAAGCGGCCGCAGCCCTGGGTCCGTTGCGATTTTGGATCGCTTCGGCAATCTCTTTGATTTCTGCAATGCTATGTTTGAGGCGCCCCGGTTGTGTCATCGAAGTCATGCGCAGAAGATTGATCCGGTTGTGCAGCGATGTTAGCATTTGCCTGACGAAGACGTTTTTGCTGCCATCCATCAAGCAGTCATAGAAGGCGTTTTTGGCAGCGATGAGCCTGTGTCCCACGCCGCTTTCCGCCGACGCTTCGAATTCTCTAACGGCATCTTGCAAAGTGGCAATATCTTCCGCCGTTCCATTTTCGGCGAACTGCTGACCAGCAAACCCCTCGAGCAGCGCGCGGACGGTGTAGAGCTGAGCGGCCTCCTCATAGGTTATGATACTGACAACTGGACCCTTGTGGGGGAAGCTTGTGATCAATCCCTCTGCCTCAAGCTGCCGAAGCGCTTCACGGACGGACGTGCGACCCACGCCGATCATTTCGCAAAGCTCGCGCTCGACGAGCCTTTGCCCCGGCTTGAACTTGCCCGTCGCAATAGCCTGTCTGAGCCTTTCTTCGACTTGCACTCGAAGAGAGGCATTTTGCCGAGCGACCTGCAGCTCCACATCTACCATGATCAATGTCCTACGTAGCACTAATGAATTTGAGCTAAATATATGGCTGCTTCGCGGGGAACTTTCAATCAGATTGTCTGATGAGCGGTCATTAGCAACTATTCTCGAGGATTGAGCCCGCTGTGTAGAGGTCGGCTTCCCGATCCATGAGGAACCGATCGGTTGGCGCGCCATAAGTGGAAATTCTAGTCCAAATGGCCTAGTTCAATTGGTGTCCTGATGGCCGACAATGTCCGCCCGCCGATTTCTCAAAACCAGCCACGTTGCGACCCTGATCGACGAGGTGTCCACGGTCACCGACACCACCGCATCTTCCAGGAGCACCCGTTCGACTAACGGCCGGGTGCAGCTTGGCAATCGGCAAAAGCCGCATCAGCAGACGATAGTGGTTCCGATCGCGCCTCCGGTCCGGAGGCGGCATCGATCTTGAGCGCCTCAAGATCCGCCATCTTTCTTCGCCTGCCAGCCTGGCTCGTACTTGCGCTATCCGCAATTCCCATTCTAACCACTTTTCTCTCTGACCATCTCTCTTGAAAAATTGTAACCTTCGTGCTACATATCTAGTGCAATCTGTAGTGCGAAGGTGACAAATTCCGACACCTCACAACCCTCCGGGTGCGGCGCGCGCTGCGCAAACTGGGCGCAGACATCCACGTCGACGTCGCCGCCTGCCTATGGCGGTAGTAGCCGAACGTGCCTTCACCTCACGCTCAACGCTTCAAAAGATCGAGGCCGGCGACACCAATGTCAGCATCGGCATCTATGCAGGCGTCCTCCAGGCACTCGGCCTGCTAGATGGGCTGAGCCAAGTCGCCGACATCGGTGACGACAGCGTCGGCCAGTCTCTGGCCAATGCAGAGTTGCCCAAGCACGCTCACCCAAGGCGATCACCGGGATCGTCACGCGATGGCTGATTTCGAAGTTCATCTCGACCTTCACGGCCGCACACGTCCCATCTGGCCCGGAGCAATCGCGCCCGTGGTGCCGAAACAATCGTGTTTGAGTATGATCGTGCCTGGCTCGAGGACCCGGGCCGCTTCTCGCTGCAGCCCGCTCTAGCTCTGAGCTGGGGAGAAAAATCACGGCTTTCTGTGGCTCAATAAAGCCAGCTGGTCGTTGTCCCCTGCCTATGACCTCAATCCAGTGCCTACGGATGTCAAGGCGCGCGCGCTGACGACAAACATTGATCTTGATGAAGGCACCTGCTCCCTTGACCTGCTGGAAGAACCTGCAGGGCTCTACGCCCTAACGCTCGCCGAGGCTCGCGCGATCATTAAGGAAGTCGCGACACCGCAAGGTGGCGCGAGACCGCCAAGGCGGTCGGTGCGCGGTCAGCCGAGATCAACCGTATGGCCAGTGCGTTCGATCACGATGATTTGCAGCGAGCGCCAGCCCTATGACGAGAGCCTTCCTCCACAGTTTCAATCCGCCCTCTGCCGGCCCGATCACTGAACCGGATTACGGCATCGTTGCGTTGTAAAGGACGGATGTCCAATGGCAATTTTCCGATCTGCGGTCCTGGCTGGATTTGCGATGGAATTGTTTCAAGCGCCTCCGTGACCAACGAGCGAAAACCAATAATTATGTGATTCGGTGAGATCGAGACGCTACTCTACGAACAAACTATGTCACTGCCAGCGGATCCTCAATCACATCGACGATCGATGGCTGGCCAAGCACGTCCGCGAAGCGCTGTAGCATGGCAACAGTACTCGATGACATCTCCGCCCTGGAGCCCGGGATATAGCAAGCGGCTGCATAAGCGAGTTGCCGTTGCCTCGGTTCCGTTAGCAACAGCGGCAGCGTCTCGATTGCTTGCTCCGGCTCAAAGGTGACGATAGCCGTCTGCACGCGAGTGATTTCGGCCAAATGATCAGCGCTTAGTGAGCGGAAGGGCTCGTCCTCGGTCAGCACCCGTGACCAGCGCGCCAGGCGGTCGCGTCGGATCCCGCCACGATCGCTCACCAGGAGTACGACCATACGGATGATGGCATCGGCGAGTCCGCCGATCGCGATCCTCCTGAGCGCATTGGCGATGTCCGGCTGCCATCTCATATCGTCAAGTGTCGTCCCTTTGCGGTATGCTTCGTGGGGATTGTCAAAATATCGCTGCCAAGGGTTGTTCCAGATCATGTGAAACGCGAGCTCATAACCCATGTCGCGCCAGTCGCGCATGACCACGATCGCCTGTTCGACAGCCTTGAAATAGAGCGCTTCCGCAGCCAGGAAAGGATTTTCCGCTGCTGCGTTCGCCCGGGAGTTCCGTACCTGCTCTGAAATTGACTTATAGCCAACCATGATCGGATTCTGAGAAGACAGCAGCGATCGCTCCAGCCGCTTTGGATGGAACATTCGGCTGGCGTCTGCTGAGATGTCTGTGACCGCGGCCTGCACAAAGGGGCGGGCAACTGTGTGATAGATCTGCGCTTGCAGTTCAGAGACGCGGGCGACGGCAGCGAAGGGACCTCCATCGTCATGGCCGTCGTTAAACTCACGGATATTCTCGAAGGTGCGCTCGATCAGTTCAACACTATAGCTCTTGTGTCCAGCATCTTCTTGAATGTCCGTGATGCGCATCTCGTAAAGGCCAGGCAACAACGCCTCAATTGCCTCGAGCGTGCTTGCAACCTCATTGTATTCTTTGTTGATTACTCTCGAGGAAACGAATGTACCGAGGTGACCGACGTCGTTGTGTACCATATAAATAATGTGCTGGCCGAGAAGGCGGATTTCCTCCTCGTTGTCATAGATTTCGGGGATCCAATTCAGCGCCTGCTGCGGCGGCGTTACATTGTCGCCATGACTGGCAAATATGATAATAGGCGCCCTGATCTTCTTAAGGTCGAAATGCCGCCGGTCCGGCTCCCCATACGCCTTGTTGTGCGCCAGTCGATTACCAACAAAGAGGTGCTCAACTATCCAGCGGATCTCGTCTCCCCGCATCAGGCAGAAGCCGCCCCACCACTTCTCAGCCTTAAGGAAGGCTTCGCTCGCCGCATCCACATCTCGGAACAGTTCGACATACTTCATGAATAACTGGCGCTCGGGATTGAGCGTTTCGAAATTCTGTACGAGATGGGCGCCGTCGAAGATGCCTCCGCCCAGATCTGACAAAAACATGGTTATCCAAGCTCCCCCGAAGAGGCCCGCCATGTAGCGGAGGGTATTTTCGCCGATATTTCCCGAGGTAGGTGTCACCGGCGATCCGTTGAGGATGATCGGGCCAGCTAAGTCGAGATTTGTCGCAACCATCAGAAGGGTAGCCCAGCCAGCTTGGCAGTTGCCGACTACGACTGGAAGGCGGGCAAGCGGATGCAGGCGCATGACCTCACGAACAAAGGCCGCTTCCGCATACGTGACATTAGAGAGATACTGCCCCCCCTCTGGCTCTCGGCGGAAGGACACCAAATAAACCGGGTGACCTTCCCGGAACGCCACGCCGACCTGGCTGTCTTCTTTGTGGCCACCGACGCCGGGACTATGTCCGGCGCGCGGGCAAATGATTATGAAGGGGCGCTTCGTGTCATCGACGTTAACACCTTGGGGCGGGATCATTCGAAGTAACACGTAATTGGATTTCAAGGGCAGATCGTTTCCATCCATAACTGTCTCGTAGTCGCAGAAGAAAACCGGCGGACAGCCTGCCGCTTCATGTTCGAGGAAGATGTCGCCGCGCTGTCGGAGAAGATCCATGCACAATATGGCGCGCTCACTAGCGTCGCGCAGGTATTCCGCCCAAGCGTGGCCCATTCCCATTGCCGTGCACCTCGCGTAGACTCTCGGCAAGACGTTCGGCCTCAGTAAAGAGCTTTCCCTGGCGGGTAGAGTGGGTGTCGCACATGACTTGCACGCGGCGCAATAAGGCAACCTGCAGAATTTTAGCGGTTTCAGCGCCCGCTGCCGCCAAGCGTTGGAACATCGGGAATAGACTTTGGGTCACTTGGCTGTCCAGTTCCGTGGATGGCGCTTCAATCCACCGGAGCGGGTTTAGAGATGTAAGAATATCCGCCATCGTTTCAACTCCTCTATGGTTATGATCCCGTACGCATACATACGTGCCAGATCGATCGTGCTTCCGTCTGGCGAGGTGCTCGGTAGGCAATGCCGACGCCTAGGAAAGCAGTTTGACGACTTCCGACCCCAACGAGTTACCGCCGCATTCATCCCCTGCAATGTCTATGCCAAGCACTGGGTCAGCCAGCTACGCCGGGAGAGGGGGCAGCAAGCTCGTCGCCAGGGAAAGCCACACAAAGTCTTCATTCAGCCTGGATCAGCAGTTTCTCCCAGCTCGTTGGAGACTATCGGAGGACAGGAGGTGATGGATTCGCCTGCGGTGTGGGATCCCACCAACTAGGATGTTTCAGCGGCCGTCCGCGTGGCTTTGGTTGGGGCTAAGGCTGGTGGTGGCACGGTTATAGACGATGCCTTCTGTCTGACGCTCACCGATGACGGCAGTCTTCATCCGGTCGCAAAGCACTCCCGCGGAGCGCCGCCGAGAGCCTCGAAGGCCGCGATGTGGAAACGCAGGCCGGTCATCTGATGCATGACGAAGCGTGCCCAGATGGGACGGCTATGACCCGGCACTATCGTGAACAGCCAGATGATCCTCGGCGCCAGTTAAAGTGCCGACCGCGTGACACCGCCATTTTCGCTGGCGTTAGTGTTGGTCAGGTTTACAGCAGATCACCGATAACAGTGGACAGGTTAAACGGAACGATTCCGATCTCACCACGCGGCATCCTGTCGAGCAAGTCGACCGTGCGGGCAAAGGTTTCGACTTGCTGAAAGGCGTAATCAGGGTCGAGCCGGTCCAAGCCTCCGCCCGGCAAGACCTGGCAAAGATAGTCCGGTATCGGACAGCTTGATATCGTCGGAATTCCTGATGCGTATAATGGCTGTCCTTCGCCCAACATCACCTGCGCCGCCGCTGGGGCGACTATCAGCGCGCGTACCTTTTTGCGCCCGCGTGCGGCAGCGATGTACACGTCACTCATCGACTTATTACTGGTATAGATCAAATCGAGTTCCGGCTTCCCGGTGGGCGCGGGGTGCCCTTTTGCAAAGTCATCTCGCCACTCGGTACATCCAAGATGCTCAATCGTAGCTCCTGCAACGGCTTTAGCATGGCCGGGTTTGCCGTCCCACAATTCTGGATGCATTTCGAGCCAGGTCGCCGTCGCCTGATTCCCGTGGCGGCCGAACTGGGGAAGCTGGAAATGACCCGTGACGAGTACGAAGACGAGGCTCCGGTTGCGGGCAGATTTCGGTAGCGAGGAGAAATAATGCGCCAGAGCGAGTACCCCAGCACCGCCGTTCTCTTCGCACGCATTAGGTCCATCGGTGTGGGTGTTGATGATGATTGTCTCAAGCAGGTTGCAGCCCGGCAAAACCGCATAAATCGTATCGGTCGCAACGTCTTCCAACGTGCCATCCAAGGTCAGGCGACCGCTCAAACCGTGCTTGCTCGCGGCTTTGATCCGCTCTCCTTCAGATTGCGCCACCCATATTGCAGGTAAGCCCCAATACGGTGTGGTGAATGGCAGCACCTGCCCCTTCAACTGCACTTCCGAGACGCCTTCGAAAATGCAAACGACGGCTAAAACCCCTGCTTCACGCGCCTTGTCGATCGGTACGCCAAGCAAACCGGTGATAAGCGGCGTGGTTACGGCTTTGGGAAAGTCTATGCCTTCCGGCAGGCTGCCGCGTCGATTGGTCACCAGTTCGAGGAATGCCGCCAGATCCCGACGCTTTACCGTCACCACCGCAATTTTGCCGCGGGCTTTCTCAAACGCCTGAACCCGACCGTTGAAAAGAACCATCTTACCCGAGATACCGCCGGGAGGTGTAAGCCCGGAATACGGGAACGGCGCCGCTACCTCAATTACTTCACCATTTGACAGTTTGAACGCGGTGGTTCGTGGCATCCACCGGCGCATCGTGAGTTGATCGCGCTTCACCTCAAGGCCCATCCCTCTCAACTCACCAGCAAGATAATCGATTGCCCGTGCTTGCGCCGGGCTGCCGGTCAATCGGGGGCCGAAACTGTTGAGCCTTTTGATCCAACTCCAAAGTTTCCGCTGATCAGGGAGTGCGGGGATGGACGGCTTTCGCTGCTCACTGAATCCGGTGCTGGGAAAAGCCGGGAATACGATCCCGGCGAGAAGAGCAGTGAGCCCAACAGTCGAAAAATCTCTTCGTTTCAAGACTAACCTCCGCGCCTCTCTATCACGAATGGAAGCGATACCTATGGCCGCACGCCGCCCGTGTCCTTGCAAATCCAGTGCCATTAAAAGCACACGTCTAATCTTCAGTTTTGAATTGAACGCGCAGTCTGAATCGGTTTTGGACCGCGTGCGAAGTCAATGCAGCTTTCGGACAGCCTCCGCGCAAGCATCTGAAGTGGTTGAAGAGTCACTTTACTGATCTAGGAACGCGTCGTTGGTTCAATGCCTTTAAGAGCGACTTTATCTTGAGCCTAGTCTCGGGTCGGCCAAAAACCTTTGCCTGCTTGCAGACGACCATCAGTCGCCGAATGCAGCGGCAAGACTGTAAACTGTTGACCACGATAGGCGCTGCGCGTTGGACCTTTGTCACAACAACCTATCAAAACCCTCTATTTTATCCGGCGGACTTTCATTGCCGCCAAGGTTCTGGAGCTAGCGGCAAATCAGCCCCGACTGCCAATCTATTCAATGCTAGCGTCGCTGATAGTGATGCTGGCGCCCGAACCGCCGCCTGTTTGAGGCTCCAGCCGGATAATGACGGTCTGTGGCTGACGGCAAGACGGGTCATCGGGCAAGGGAAACCCAAATCGTTGAGGCTTTGCCCCGTCCAATACCGAAAACGCCTTGTTCGGAAAAATACCAAACCTACCAATTTCGCGAACGTTACTGCCGCAGTCAAGCGAAACGACCGTCGTCACTGGTCCTGAAGTCGACGGTTCATAACCAGTGACAGTAAGGACGACCCGCGCACTGGTATCAACCGATGAGTGGACTGCTCTGCTCGATATGGTTATCGTCGCGGGCTTACTGGTCGTTGCCCGCATGTCGCTCTCGTTAGCTTGAACCGGGCTGACGATGCGCAGCATCGATAATGCCGCCGCACGAATAGCGATAAGCACCCAACGATGATAGCGCATCGATGTCTCCACAACCCAGCCAGTCCGGATGTTAGGCGGACACTATGGCTATTTCTAGCTTTGCGGGCTCTACGGCGCCGGGTTTGCCCGCTCCCGATCCGACAGGAATGAGCTGCAGGTCGATGGCCTCGCCATCCGTCTGCCCCCTTCCGCCGTAAACCCGCTGGATCGCGTCCGTCAGATCGAGGACGAAGGATGGTTTGCGATGATGGTCGCCGTCATGACCGAGAACGGCGAAAGAACCGACGTAATGGGGATCGGTGACGGGCGTATCGGCCTTAAGGTCGTTCTTGCCGAGAAACACCCGAACGCTGGTCGTGCTGGCACTGGTGATCTCGACATCGCGCAGGAATGCCAGCACACGAGGAGCGGAGGCCGCCTGCTCCTGTGCCGCGCCAAAATCCATTGTATCCATGCCGGATGGCAGAGGCGGTTGGCGGACGATCTCCTGCAATGCGCCCGCCGGGATCTTGATCGGCAGCGAAAGCGGCACGTTTTCCGTTGCCGCCTTGCTGTTGTCCGTGGAGGTGGTCGTCACGCCGGCGATTGCAGCATCGGTCGCCGTCGCCGCGATCACGGACGTGAGTTTATCGTTCAGGGCCAGCGTTTTGGCGCTCGCCGCCGCGACCTTGAAGTAGGTCCGGAAACCATAATTGTATCCGAGTTCCTCTGGAACATAAAGGTCAGAGACCTTCGGGGACCAGAAGTTGCCGTCGACATCGTAGAAATTGTCGGTGAACGGCATGTCGGCCCAGAGTCGATCCGTGCTGTTGGCGTTGCGCAAATTCCAGGTCGCCCAGATGCGGTCGATGTTGCAATGATGCATGAAGAAGATCGGATCGCGGGGCGACGACATTTCCGGCATCCAGCCACCGATATTGTTGTGCACCTGATTGTGCGGTGTGTATTCCAGCGCCCCCTGCGTGCCGCTGCTGGTGGTGACCCAGGAAGGATCGAGTGAGTTCTGTCCCTCGGGGCGGGTGGTGCCGAAGACCTCGTATGGCTTCGCCGTTAGGATGGTGTTGAGAACCTGTGGCCCAACTATATTGTCCGGCATCGGCTGCGTGATTGGCCAGGTGCGCGACGAAACATAAAGTGGATTGTCCTTGCCGTCGGGCGTCTTTTGCATTGTGAACACTTCGGGCAGGTACGGATTGTCGGTCCAGTCCCAGAACGGCATAGCGAAATCGTTGTTCTTGGTCACGTGCCGAACGATGCGCTCGTACATAGCCGTATAGGCCCTGTGCCACGGCAGGAAATACCAGTTGCCATGCGGGCAGTATTTGACGACGTCACCGCTGCCGTGAATTTTCGAGAGGTTGACCCAGTTGAATTTGTCGCTGGCGGGAAGGGCGTTGAGAAGGCGCACTGCGTCGCGATAGGTCTCGATGATCGGGTCGTTCCAGGCCAAGCCCTGCAGTGAGCGCCGCCAAGGGATTGACGGTATCTGCGCGAAGGCTTTTGTCCCCGGTAGGCCGCTGGCGAGCAGGCCTGCTGCAATGACGCCACCCTGAACGATGACATGTCTGCGTGTGATGCTCATCTTACTCTCCCTTGGATTTGAATTGTCCTTCGCCAAGATTAATGCCGCTTTTAGGCCGGTTCCGCGCCGTCTGGGCGCGGGAGCAGTGGGCAATTCGCACCACCATAGAGCTTGCGTTGGCTCTTTCTGAGTTTCGGTGAATCGGCGGCACGAGAAATGAAGCAAGCGACGTGCCACTCGAAAATGCAGCGTAAAATGCGAGCTAAAAACGCTACTACCGATCGTATTCCTGCATTCCAGTTGGAATCCAGATTCCGGAAAACTTAGTATCGCATTCCATGATCGTTCGAGCGACGGCTTGCCGACCAGCCACGGCAAGCACGTTCGGTTGCGAAAACCTCAAATGATCAAGCTGAAACAGTTGTTCAGACCGGTGAGAGGGCCCAAGATGCTGAAAACGCCCTGTGCGACGATAGAGAAGCACGCATCTCGAACAGGCTTTCGCTATCGGACCCCCAGCAATGACGGAGCCGTAGCCCGCTCGCTCTCAAATTCAAAACTGCGAAGCAGGCACCACTCCGTGGCTTGACGGGTGCGTAGAGCAGAGCGGGACAAACCGATTGTCGTGATCTCGACAAATGCGACAAAGGGCGGCGGCTGTCCGACATTTGCGAGAATAGCGGCGGGATCTCCGCGCGGGAACAACGGGCTCACCAAGTGATCCCACTTTCAGTCCCATTGTGCCCACTCATTCGGGCTTACTGTCGGACCCTATCGAGACCTCGCCGCAGCTGCGAAGCCCCACTCATATCCGTTTGAATTTGGCATCAAGGCTTGACGCTTGCCGTCCACACGGGGCAATTCGGGCAGTGTATTAGCCTGCTGTCCCGCTCGTTTCCTAACCCGACATCACAGCGGGGCAGGCTGATTTGGGGATCATCGCTCATTTGGGCCATGGTCTCAAGCGTCATATACCTGGCGCGTTGAACGGCCCATTCATCATTCTGTTCGAG
>NZ_JARFVE010000027.1:0-19675 GCF_029194105.1 Rhizobium mulingense
TCGAAATCCCAACTCCGAAACGAGCCGCAGCCTGTCGAGCCGACATGCCCGCCGCAGACGCTTTCAAAACCCGTATTCGAAGATCATCGCTCAGGGCTTGTCCCATCATCCACCTCTTCTCTGTGGAGTTGAATCAGCTTCGATGGACGCCGTCACATCACAATCGATTCATCGATCGCAGGACTTGCTCTAGGTCGCTCGTGGCGGGGCGAAACTCGGTTGCTGAAAACGATGATGCTCTTCGAACGGCGCCAAATGAAATTTTGCCGGCTGCATCCTCCTTGCAAGCGCGGACGATCCATTGGACGCCTGACTATCCTTAAAACGTCGTCTTTTTGCATTCGAGACGGGCAGGAAAGGCTTCATTAACCAACGCAACCAATAGGTATTCTCAGCTATGTCACAGACCCACAAGATTGATCTGCCGTTCGAATGAATGAAACGGCAATTGGAAGATTTGAGTAGACAAGTCGATCGTCCACCTCACCTAAAAGGTTTGCCTTTATGCCCAAGTCCATTAGACTCGCTTTATCTTTGATATTTGTTCTGCTCTCTCTTCTCGCGGCGGGCCAGGGCATCGTGAGTATCGTCAAGCTGCTGTCCATTAGGAGCAATATATCCGAAGTTGCCAGCAACTGGCTGCCATCGATCGATGTGATAAATCGGATCAATACGATCACCGGGGACTACCGCATCCTGCAGTTCAGGCTGGTGACAAACTCATCAGATTCGACGAGCCTTGCGCATAATATCACCACCTTCCGCCAGAAGATGGAGGATCTCGCGAATGCCCGTGGTGAATATGAGCCGATGGTGACATCCGGCGAGGAGCGTCAGGCCTATGACGCGTTCTCCGCTTTGTGGACGCAATATCAGGAGGATGGCGAGCGGATTGTTAAACTAATGCAGGCAGGCAAGAAGGATGAAGCATTCGCTCTTCTAACGAGTGACGCCACGACGAAACTGTATAATGATAGCGGAGCGCTCCTTGACCAGGATGTCGCAGTTAACAAGCGTGGTGGAGTCGCGGCCGTCGGAAACACGATGGGCGCCGTTTCATCGACGGTTTTGGTCACCATTCTTGCCATGGCGCTGGCAACTACGACGGGCATTATAGCCCTGCTTTACTGCATCCGGAAGATTACCGATCCGATCTCGCGGTTGACTACCACGATGGGCGTACTGGCAGATGGTAATCTCGACACTGAGGTTCCTTTCGCAATGCGCGCCGACGAAATCGGCAAGATGTCGAGAGCCGTTGAGGTATTCAAGCAAAACAGCATCAAGGCCCGCGATCTGAACGCGCAGGAGGCCGCGTTGCAGGCCAAGAGCGCCGACTTGCAGTCGAGCATTGCCGAGGTGGTGTCAGCCGCCGTAGCCGGTGACTTCACCCATCGCATCACCAAGAAATACGGCGATGCGGCTCTCGACCGTTTTGCAGGAAGCGTCAACGAACTGGTCACCTCTGTTGACCGGGGCATCGCCGAAACTCGCCGAGTTATCTCAGCGCTTGCCGATGGGGATCTGACGGAAAACATGTGCGGCGAGTTTCAGGGAGCCTTTGGTGAACTGAAGAGTAATGTCAACGCCACCATGGCAGCCCTTCGATCCGTATTAGGCGAGGTTCGCTCCGCCGTCGACACGATCAACGGCGGAGCCGGCGAGATGCGCATCGCCTCAGGCGACCTTTCAAAGCGCACGGAACAGCAAGCCGCGGCCCTGGAGGAGACCTCTTCGGCGCTTGAGGAAATCACGGTGGCGGTAAAAAGCTCGACAGAAAGAGCCACGGAAGCCAGCCATATGGTCGATGAGGCACGCAGAAGCACCGAGCAGTCGAGCGCGGTTGTCAAAGACGCGGTCGCCGCCATGGGCCGCATCGAGCAGGCCTCGGATGAAATCGGCCAGATCATTAACGTCATTGACGAGATCGCCTTCCAGACCAATCTTTTGGCCCTCAACGCCGGCGTCGAGGCGGCGCGTGCGGGTGACGCTGGAAAGGGTTTCGCCGTTGTGGCTCAGGAGGTGCGTGAACTGGCACAGCGCTCCGCCACTGCCGCCAAGGATATCAAGGCGCTGATCAACCGGTCCGGCGACGAGGTCAAAACTGGGGTCAGGCTGGTAACGGCCACAGGCGATGCCCTTGGTCTAATCCGAGGCCACGTGATCAAGGTGAACGAGCACGTTCATACGATCTCGACGGCGGCACGAGAGCAATCGACCGGGCTGGCGGAAGTCAGCACTGCGGTCAACCAGATGGATCAGACAACCCAGCAGAATGCGGCGATGGTGGAAGAATCGACGGCGGCCACCAACCGGTTGGCGGATGAGGCTTCCAATCTGGCGCGGCTTATTGCGCGCTTCAGGCTCGACGGTTCGACTTTTGTACGGCGTGTTGCCCACCAGAACGGTAAGCCGGCCGCCTCGCCAGCGCGTGCCCTCTCCCAGAAGCTTGCCGGCGCCTTCGGCGGACGTACTACAGCCGCTGTCGCGACTAAGGAATGGGAAGAGTTTTAATGAATCATGTCATAATTCATCGCAGGATATTATCGGTTTCCATCTGGCAGCCAGCAGTTCTGCATGAAGACGACGTTGATCCCGGAAATCCGGGGGTTAGCAGAGGCGACGCCGCTGCCCCTAACGCATGTTCTCGGTTCAGGGATCTGCCGGTTCTGTCATTCCGGTGATAGAGCTTGCTGCCGAGATAACCAATCCCATCGGTCTAGCCACAGCGCCATTGTCGTCGTTGAGGTAGCAGATGGTATCATCGGCCCGGTCGTCGATCAGGTCTCTGGCATTCTATCGATCAACGGCGATCGGATCCAACCGGTTCGGACTTAGGCGCGACTTCGACCCAACCTTCAGCTACGGAATCACTCCGCTTGAACAAGGGATGGAATGCTTCCTTAGTTTTGAGCAAAGGTTTGGCACCAATCAGGACGCATCGCAGCTGCCTAGCAGACTTTTGCTTTTTCACCTTCCGCGACTGTCTTCCTTCAAGACGCGGAGTATTAACGAAATTCAACGAGAGTTCGAAGATGTCCAAAGTTATCGCAATCAATTTCGGGCAACAGGCTAAGACAGATACCCACTTAGAAAGCCACGAAGATGCACAGTCGCAGCGCCTGGAGCAAGAGCGGCTGCAAATGATCCAAATCACCAATCACCTTGAAGCACTGTACGCTCGGCTGCTGACCGTCTGTGGCGACAGACCGAAAAATTAAGGGCGCAGCGATGGTATAGCCCGGTGGAGCGCTGCGAACCACAGCGCCATCGCGAAGGGCTATTTCCGGGTCAGCTTTCGGGCGGAGAGGCCTGCGAAGCACACATAGATCGCCTATGCGGCAGAACATCGCTCATATGCACTGTTTTAGATGGCAGTTCGCCGTAACGTCTCTTGTACTCTGCAGCAAAACGGCCGAGGTGTGTGAAGCCCCACTTAAGCGCTATTTCCGAAACGCTGATTTTAGCGCCGTTTTGCAGCAGTTCCTGTCGAGCTGCGCACATACGCAAGTCTCGGAGGTGCATTGTGGGGCTGGTATTACGAAATTGTCGGAAGCCGTGCTGCAAAGTCCGCACGCTGACCTTGGCCGCAGCGGCGATATCGTTAAGGGAAATGGGTTGAGCCATATGCTCTTCCATAAACTCCATTGCCCGTTTCACGTGGCGAGGCGTGGGAGACGGAGCCGGACGACGAAGTTCATCGGTATAGCGATGCATACAGCTTTCGATCAAAAGGTACTCTATCGCGTCGAGGAGCGAGCTATAGGCCGACGGGCATTGTCGCAGAGCCCCCCCGGCACTGAGGCCGCGATGGGCAGACAGGGCTAGTTCTCGCATGAGCGTTCCCGCGCTCGATGCAAGATCAAGGGTCGGCTGAATTTGCAGATTTCCGCTGATCGTCCGATCGAGCATGCGAGAAAGCTTGTCACGCAAGGATTGCGTATCGATCGTCAATGACAGTTGAGATCTTATGCCATCTTGTCGGGCATTTAGCGGAGCATTTGCAACATGCGGCGACTCTACCTGTTGCCCAGACCAATGAAAGACTGCATTCCCGGACGCCGGCAGGAAGACCGTTACGACGTCAACTGGGGAATCTATCATGACCGAGAACGCCTCTTCATGATGGGCATCCGCAACGCCAAAACCATCAAGGGAAATTCGACTGCAGCGAGAGTTAAGCGATCTACTGTCGTGTTGAGCAAGGTCAGATGACGCCAGGGGCGATGATATCAAAGGCAAAAGACGTTCGGGATCGGAGCCCTCGATAAAGTTGTCTTTCACTAAGGTCCCTTCATCGGGCTTGCTGAACAAACTTTCGGTCATCCAATATAACCTATCTATGAACACCAACTCGCACATGCCGGGACTAGTTTTCCAAACCTTCAAAGCTCGAGACCGGATGGCGTGCGAGCGATTTTGATCGCGTACATGACCGATTCGGACCTTTGTGGAGGCCGGTTGAATCTCTCATTCCCTAGGCTTTCGTCATGGCGGATCATCACCAGCACCGACATCCACGTTCTCCCGCTCGAGATGGCCTCCTAGTTTTTCAGCGCTGCAGTTGGGAAGCCTCTAATGATGCGATGACTGGCTTCCACAAGCCTCGAACAGATTGACAGATTGTCTGATATACGTTAATGCTATTCCTGATCAAAGGCAAGGCAGCATCAGGGAAATCTGCCACGGTTCTAGTGGAGTTCCCGCACGGCAAATCAATCTAAAGATGCCTCCCAAGGCGAGGGGTGACGGGCTGCTTTCGATCGCAGCCCGTCACGGGAAGGGTGGGAGTGCTATGAGTGGGAGAGAACCTACGCCAACCGACCTTGGAGGCCGTTGAGTCGACACGGAGAAAAATGATTGTGCTGTAGGATGGCCCCACGATTTCGCCACACGCTGGTCCTCTTAACCTGCGCATCAGCATACTTCGGTTATGACGTATAAGAGAGGCACGCTCCAGGCTCAACACTCGGAGACGCAAAGACGTCGACGAGTTCTTTTGGCCTACTAAGCGAGGCGGTCGCGGCAAATATCAATGCGTAAGCCGCGCCTCGTCGCATTGGGTTGACTTTGCGCTCTTCTTAGCGGGTACGGACTCCGGGCGTCTGATTGGGCAAAAGAAGAGCTTAAGGACGAAACCTGATGATGGTCAAACAGCTTGTGCTGCCATAGGCGTGCTGTTGTCTGTGCCGCGCGAACGCGAAAAGCGCGATCAAATCGGAACGTGGCGGCGAGAGAAGACTAACAGGAAAGACCACATCAAACTCAACCGGGTGTCGGAATACCGATGCTTACGGCATTGCGGGCATGAGGCCTCAAAATGACGCCGGTCTCGACATGTGTCCGCCGAAAATCGCAAAAAGGAATTGACAGATTGTCGGACAAAAATTTTACTATATCGCCCGCGCATTGCTTGTTCGCGGGAGACGCAGCGACGGACCGGGAGTTATAAGTGCTAAACTTGGCCAAAAATGCACAAATTGTCGACCTTCTTAATCTGCCGGAAGCGGCGACCGGCGCGTGATACAAGCGTCTCTGACTCACAAGGCGTGTCATACTCCATCGACCGAGGTACTGGTTGAACGTGACAGTGACGCCAACATTTCTCCTGGGGAAAAAGTCTGTGTCTTGATAGGCGCGTCAAATCCTGTTGGTCTTTGTTTGGCGCGCTCATTTATAGAAAAAGGCTATCGGGTCGCCGTAGGCGACGCCAATCCCGCCGACTTCGCCTCCCTGGCTGAAGGCCAAGGAAACAATTTTTTACCGGTCAAAGTCAACCCGAACAGAGACGTTTACGTCAACTCAATGGCTGACCAGGTGTATTTGCGCTGGAGACGGGTCGACGTTCTGGTGAACATAGTTTTCCGCAGAAATGAAACAACCCAAACTGTAACGGGATCGCTATCCAGCGCGAATCTGGGGCTTGATGCCGTATCCAATCTAATCAGAGTTACAGGTGCCTTTAGCTCTCGACTTCAGGGCGCGGAGCTTGCCGTAGTGGACGTCGCATGGTTCGAAGAGACGACCTCGCTGGAAGCAGAAGCCGTCCTTCAAGCGGCGTTGCGCACTACTACCTCCGCAATTGCTAGGCAATATTTCGGTTCCGGGCTGAGGATAAATGCTGTACACGCCAGCGATGTGAACTCTACGTCTTCAAGCGAAAATGACGTGCTTCGAACAGTGATCCACGCCGTGCAATTCCTGGCGAATTCGGAACTGTCCGGAAAGCTGACAGGGAACGTGCTGGAGATCGATCCTCGGTGCAGATAGATCCACTCCCACGTTCTGATCCGGCAAATCTGCAGGTATTAACCTTCCGTTAAGTTTCTCGAAAGACGCAATGGGTAAGAGGTCAAATCCTAACAACACGTAAAAAAGTTTCGATTGTTTTAGTGAAACTCTTATCCATGTTCGTTCAGGCTCAAACATTACTATTCCAAAAGCGAGGCCCCAGCACCGTTTGAGCCCTTTGGAGGTAAGTATGTTCGTCGATCGCCTGTTGTCCACCTTTACCATAAGAGCAAAGGTGTTGTTGGTACTTGTACCCTTGATCCTGATATTGGCGGCAGTTGGTGGGGTCGGCTTAAAAGCAACTGGCTTGCTTCAGTCTCGTCTTCGGCTTTCAAATGAGGTTCTTCAGACCTTGAGCGGGTTTCGAAGTGTCGCGGAAAGCATGAACCGCTTTTTGGCGCAAAGCTCAACGGAGTACCGAGATGAGGCGCTGACAAGTTTAAACGGGCAGAGCGCAACCATGCAGTCGCTCCAGGAAGCGGCGGCAGGTAGCGGGAGCGAAACTGGTGCGCTCGAAAACAGTGTATCGGCAATGTCCGTTATCTCGGGCAGCATCGGCCGCATGTGGTCTTTGCATAATGACGAGGAATCCGTTCGCAGCGACATTGTTTCCAACTTGTCGAAGATCAAGGAGGTCGGAGGCGCCCTTAAATTGGCTGCGGTTGATGTGCGCTCACAAGTACGCAATCAGGAGAACTCCGGGAAAACCATGCTCCGGGAGGCTACCCGCTCACTCGATACGGCATCAGTTATGCAACACATGGCGGAAGACTTGGTGAGCTTGCCGGACGGAGCGAAGCAGCCTCCGACTGTCGCCCAGCAAGGGCTTGTGATCAAAAAGTCGCTAAAAACAGTTAAGCGGGTAGTCTCGACTGCTGACGAGCAGGCCGTTACTAAAATTGAGAGGACTATCGCCAAGCTAATCGCCAACCCCGAATTTGTCGACCCTTCCACACGGCTTGCCGGCTCTGACCTACAGAGCTTTGCGACGAACCTGCGAGTGGATGCGATCCAGCACATGATTGAAGGAACAAATGCGATCCGGGCGTTGGATAAAGCGTTGACGGATTCCGAAATGCTTGTTGCGACGGCGACAACGATCGGCCAGGACGCCGATTCGATCGAAATCGAAATCAATAACCTGTTCCGTACAGCCAACGCAGAGAATCAGCAGCGCCTCGTTGAGCAACTTACAAAATTGGCGCGTGACACCGTGGCAGTTGGAGGCGTTGCCAGCTCGATATCTGGCTTCGATAAAATGCAGGAAGATCTATTCGCCCAGGTGGATTCTATCCAAGAGAACACAGAGAAGCTGGTCAAGATAGCGGAAGCCCGCCAAGCGCAATATTCTGAGGCGGACAAAACCGGCCAGGAGATCTGGAAAAACCTCGTAACCTTTGCAGCAACTCAGGAAAACGATGCTCGCAATGAAAGCAATCTTGCCCGCTTGCTGTCAACTATCGCCACAGTGTCCGGCGTCTTGGTAGCCTTGGCGGCTGGCGCCGGCCTGATGGCGACACTTCGCGCCCCGATCGAACGGATCGCGAAGCGCATGCAAGAGCTGGCAAAGGGCGATCTTCGATCGCAGATTGTCGGACGTGACCGGAGAGACGAAATAGGTGAAATGGCTCGCGCACTCGAGGTTTTCCGTGAAAATGCTGTCTCGAAGATGGACATCGAGACACGAACGGAAGCCGATAGGAAAACCGTTGAACAGGAGCGGATGGATCGTGAACGCGAACGCGCTCAGATGGAGGAGGAGGTCGCAACTGCCGTCACCATTCTAGGAGAGGCGTTATCTCGATTGGCGCGTGGCGACATCTCTCAAGAAATTGACCGCCAATTCCATCCCAATCTTGAGCCGCTGAGGCGCGATTTCAATCACTCGCTTTCGATCCTGAGAGAGACAGTGTCTCATATCGACGAGAATACCAATCAAATTCAATGGGGAACCAGCGAGCTTTTCAAAGCCTCAGATGATCTGTCGCGGCGAACTGAATTGCAAGCCGCCTCACTGGAGGAGGCTGCGGCCGCCGTCGAACAGGTGACGGTCACGGTCAGAAAATCATCCGAGAATGCCTATGAAACCCAGGCTTTCGTGTCCGTTGTTAAAGAACACGCCGAGGGTGCGGCAACCATTGTGACCGATGCGATCAACGCAATGGGCAGAATAGAAGACGCGTCCCACAAGATCGGCCAAATCATTGGTTTGATCGATACGATTGCGTTCCAGACAAATCTTTTGGCACTAAATGCTGGTGTCGAGGCGGCTCGTGCTGGAGATGCCGGAAAGGGTTTTGCAGTCGTAGCCCAGGAAGTGCGCGAACTTGCCCAGAAATCATCAGCTGCAGCCCGCGAGATTCGCCACCTGATTTCGGAATCCTCTTCGGAGGTGGCGATCGGCTCAGATTACGTGGGGAAAGCAGGTGAGGCGTTACACAACATAACGGCGTCGATCTTGAAGATTTCCGATCGGATTGATCAAATCGTCAATTCGAGCCGCGAGCAAGCGGCGTCCCTCGCCGAGATCAACAATAACGTCAATGTACTTGACCAGGGAACACAACAAAACGCTGCCATGGCCGAGCAGACAAATGCCGCGGCAAAGACTCTCTCGGATCAGACTAACGAACTCAGCGAGCGGCTCGCTTCATTCAAATTGACCGAAGATAAGTCGACGCGTCGGGTTAGGTTAGTGGCGTAAGCTGCGCATCGAACGAGACTGCCACGCGTCGGATGGCCACTGTGATAGCGGCGTTCTACTGAAGGGAAATCCGCTTACGGAAGCGAAATCCGGCCTTAGGCTCTTGGTCTCCCTTTCGCCGCCCGTCTGACTGTAAAAAACCCACCTAGAGCCGATCAACCTTCAAGAGATCAACTGCTTTGCAATGCTCAGAGACACGAGAGGTATCAAATCCGTGCGCATACGTGAAATTACAAGAGCCATTATTCTAATCACCGGCTTGGTGATCCCTTCTGTAGCGGCCGCCGGTGGCCTTACGGAATTGCCGCGGGAGGAACGAAAAACCTACGAGTTGCTCGATCCAAAGTTGCCTACAGGTGAATCTGTCTTCCGCACGTTTAAGGCACAGCGAGCACCGCCGTGGAAAATTGGGTACGCATCGACATATGCTGACAATTCTTGGCGTGCGAGTATTCTTGATGAGTTCACAAACAAGATTGTTCCAGCTTTCAAGAAAGCGGGGCTGGTCTCCGAGTTCATCGTCACCCAGTCAAATCTTGAAGACGCTGTCCAGATCAGGCAGATGCGGCAGATGGTAGACGACGGCGTTGATGCAATTATTATCTGCTGTTCGAACCTCACGGCGCTTAATCCTACGATAGAGTATGCGTATTCAAAAGGAGTGCCTGTGTTCTCGTACTCTGGTTACGTAACATCGCCGTTCGCCGTCAACGCAACTGAGAACAACATGCAAGGCGGGTTTGAGGCGGCGAAGTGGCTCGCTGAAGAAATCGAAGGAAGTGGCAATGTGCTTCTCGTTTCGGGGATCTCCGGCTTTGCCTCCTCGGACAGCTTTGACGTCGGCGCAAAGAAGGCTCTGGAGTATTATCCCGAGATAAAGATCGTAGGTCATGTCGACGGGAAGTGGACAGACAAGGTCGCGCAGGCCGAGGTGCAAAAATTCCTTGCAGCGAATCCCGGTCGAATTGATGGTATTATCGTTCAGTCGGGAGCTGAGAATGGTGTTATCAACGCGGTGCGCCAGTCCGGGCGCGACATGATCCCAATCGTTCTAGGGGGCGAAGCTTCGGCAGCCTGTTACTGGCGACGGAACCCCGACTTCGTAAGCAAGAGTTTTCATTTCTGGCCGCCGCGCTCTGAGGCGGGTTTCGTATGGGACGTAATGATGCGAACTCTTGAGGGACAGGGCCCCAAAATTCAGACAATCCTGCGGCCAGCAATTCCCAGTACCATAGAGGATGTAATGGCGGATTTGCCAGCTGATTGCGATCCTAACTCTGAGGATTGGATCGAGCCGAAGAATACAGCTTGGTGGTCTGCCAGCGCTGCTGCTAAATATTTCGATAACCCAGCGGATCCGCTCTCCTGGAAGCCGGCCGATTGAAGATCGCATGCGGGGTCTGTGTGGAATGCGGTGCCTTCATGATCGGCTCTCGTGCAAGGTAGGCTGCGCTAAGGAATGACAGTTCAAATTGGGAAATGCCCGGGTCGCCTCAGGAGACATGAGCCAAGCGATCCGGTTCCAACGAACATATTTGCTCCGCGGTAGCATTCTTCCTCCGGCCCTCCTCTCGCCAAACGGGACAACATACTCATTGCGCCAATCAATCTACGTGCTGCCGCGAAGGTTGTTGCTTCGAATGTGAAAGCAAAGTTCATTTCCGACCGCACTATCCGGCTCAGGCCGACGCGCGGTTCGAGGCCTTACTGACATATCTGCATCAATTTGTTGCTCGAATGATTTGGGTGGCGTTCCCGGAATTCCTGATCGGATGGATGATGCATCCTGTCTTGGCCCTCGGTAAGGAGCTTCACGATGAATTCGACTTTACAACCGCTTTGGCAACGCTCCTTTTTTCAGAAAAGGCGCAATCGCCGGAGAGACGAAGCGCTGCATCATGATACCTCAGCCGACCGAGGAGCGCTGCTTGAAGCATTGATCGGCGTGTTGCCCCTCCCAATTTTCTTCAAAGATCTGCACGGTCGCTATGTCGGTTGCAACAAGGTTTTCGAAGATCTCCTCGGTCGCTCGCGCGACGAGATCATCGGGAATACAGATTTTGATCTCAGTTCAACGCAACTGGCGGAAATTTATTCTATTGAAGAGAAAGGCCTTCTTGAAAGGGGTGGAGCCCAAGTCTCCGAGCGTAAGATCGCTCTCGCAAACGGCGCCATCCTGGATGTTGTCTGCAACAAGGCAGTTTTCAGAGGTCACGACGACGAGCCCGCGGGTCTGATTGGCGTTATCATCGACATAACCGAACACAAGTTGGCGGAGCAGGAACTCAAAAACGCTCTCGAACTAGCCCAAGGGATCGTCACCGCTATTCCAGACGTTCTGTTTGAGGTCGACGAGGATGGGCGATATCTTCAGGTCTGGACCAGAAATCCCGAACTACTAGCCCAGCAGCGGGAAATGCTACTGGGTAGGACGGTCGACCAAGTTCTTGCGCCTGATCAAGCGGCTATTGCAATGGAGGCGCTTCGAACTGCAAGCAGTGAAGGAGTTGCCTACGGTCGATGCATTAGCGTATCCTTGCCAAACGGCGAGACCCGATGGTTCGAGTTGTCGGTGGCTAGACGACCAAGCGCCGATCCTGACGCCGCCACCACGCTCCTGGCATTTTCGCGTGATGTCACGGAACGAAGGCAGGCGGAAGACGCCATCAACTCCGTGCGGACGCAATTGCTAAGTGTGCTGCAAACCATTCCTGACATGGTTTGGGTAAAGAATGTCGATGGCGTACACCTTTTGTGCAATCATGCATTTGAGCGGCTGACCGGGAAATCAGAGGCGGAGGTCGTTGGAAAAACGGACCTTGAATTGTTCGGGGCTGAGAGAGCTCACATTTCCGGAAAATCTGATGAGGCCACGATCGAAGCCGGTGGCATACTTATCGACGAGAATTGGGTGGTTTCCCCGGAGAACGGTCAGTCCATTCTTCTCGAAACACGTAAACTTGCGGTCCTCGGCGCCGGGGGAGAGGTTACAGGAGTCCTCGGGGTCTCTCGCGATGTCACGGAACTGAACGCCTCGCGGGAAAAAATCAGGCAAATGGCCTTTTACGATCCGGTGACTTCTTTGCCGAACCGCTTGCTGTTTAACGAGCGATTGCAAAAGGTCGTCAGTGACGCGTCGTCTCAACGTCGGCGGACAGGGGTAATGCTGATTGACATCGACCATTTCAAAGTCGTGAACGATACGATGGGTCACCCTGTGGGTGATCAACTACTCTGCCAGGTCGCTACCCGGCTTAAGAAATCTGTCCGCGATCTCGACACGGTTGCGCGTCTCGGCGGCGACGAGTTCGCGATTCTGTTGCCGGAAATCCAGACAACCGACGATCTCGATTGGGTTGCGTGCTCGATCCTCGAGAGATTCAAGGAATCTTTCCTATTGGATGGCAAGGAAGTCTACGTGTCATGCAGTGTAGGCATCGCGATCTCGCCCGACGACAGCACAGATGTCAACGATCTGGTGAAATACGCCGACTCTGCGATGTATCTTGCCAAACGCTCGGGGAGAAACAGTTTTCGCTTTTATTCGAAGGATTTGACTGTGGGCGTGGAGGAGCGCATGCAGTTGGAATCTGAATTGCGCCGCGCTATCGAGCGCGAAGAATTGGAGCTGCACTACCAGCCCAAGGTGCTTCTGGACAGCGGCGTTATGATAGGATCGGAAGCGTTGTTGAGATGGCCTCATCCCGAGATGGGCATGATTCCGCCGGTTCGATTCATTCCGGTCGCTGAGGATACCGGGCTGATCGTTGAACTCGGGCGATGGGTGCTGCGTGAAGCGTGCAAGACGGCGAAGGAGCTGAACGCCGATTGCCACCACCTGCACAAGATTGCAGTCAACCTTTCGGGTAAGCAATTCCAATGCTCACGGTTGGTAAACGAGATCGCTGCAATCCTCGGTGAAACCGGTTGCCGCGCGGAATGGATCGAAATCGAAATCACGGAGAGTCTGCTTCTCGATCGGAAGGGCGAGACCCTGCAGACGCTTCTTAAGCTGCGTCAAATGGGATTTTCGATTGCTATCGATGATTTTGGCACCGGTTACTCGGCGCTCAACTATCTAGCCCGCTTCCCGATCGACACGCTGAAGATCGATCGGTCATTCATAAATAGCTCGGACAAAAGGAACGAAGAATTGGTCAAAGCGATTCTGTCCATTGCACAATGTCTTGGACAGGACGTGGTAGCGGAAGGTGTTGAGACCGCCGAGCAGGCAGCATTTCTCGCAGCGAACGGATGCGGTTCGGCGCAAGGCTTCTTTTACAGCAAGGCCCTGCCGAAGATGGAATTGATCGCTCTTTGGGTGCGCGCGTCCGCCACCGGCTTCGTTTCAGATCGTTACGCCGCTTCGCGATGATGAGCGCGAATATGGGAAAAAGTCACCTGTCTGATGGACGGTGATGCGGTGCGCGCTGTGAGACAACTCAACTTGAGCCTCGTCAATCTCTGAATGTCTGCGGTTTTTCGCGGAACAGGGGGCAACGCTGGGTCAACGACCATGCGTTGTGCGGCCCCGCGAGCCGCATTCTCGAATGCTCTGCTCCTACTGCGCGGCATTCGGTAGGCCGGGGAAAACGCGGTACACCGGCTCCTAAAGCAAGGCAGTCGCTCTCGAATGGCTTTCTTCAAAAATATTTGACAGATTATCATACAATCTGCCAAAAATGTAGCCAAGCACCTGATGGGAGGAAAATCAGTGTCTCTTAGTATGCATCACCTGGCCAAGCTTCCGTATTTTTATCCGTTCGAATTTGGCGATGGAAAAATCACGGTACTGTCCGACGGGCCGTTAGAGCTAGGAGATCCTCGCCTGAACTTCTTGGGGGTAGAGCCACGCACGGTCAGCCTGATGCTAGAGGACAATTTCCTGCCAACGAACAAAGTTGTACTCGAGCAAAATGTGCCGCTTGTTGAGATAAATGGAAGAACAATTCTATTTGATACCGGGATGGGGTCTTCCAAAGCTTTCGGGCCCACCACAGGTCGGCTCCTAGCCAGCCTGAGAGAGGCAGGTCGAGATCCGACGGAGATCGATGCGGTGGTTCTGTCGCACGCCCATATCGATCATATCGGCGGTCTGTGCGATGCCAATGGAAGGTTAAATTTCCCGAACGCCGACATCTTCATCAGTGAGCGAGACTTCACGGACTGGACGGACGGGTCGTCGATCGATTCTTCATTTCAATTTCAAATCGATAACGCTCGGCGAAACCTGCTTCCCCACAAGGATCGGACCTTCTTTTTCAAAGACGGCGAGGAGTTCTTGCCGGGCGTTCACGCGATTTCGGCCCCCGGCCACACGCTCGGTCATCATTGTTTTATGCTGCAGTCGGGAAACGATCGCCTCTGTGTTCTCGGCGACCTTACGCACCATCATATCCTGTTGATGGAGAGGCCGATGATGGAATTCCGATACGACACGGACCCGAAGCTGTCAGCTAGATCCCGCACGCGCGTGCTTGATATGCTGGCGACAGATCGCATTGCGGTAATGTCCTATCACTTCGCATGGCCAGGTGCCGGGCATGTGGTGCGAAACGGAGACGGATTCCGCTATATCCCCTCTCCAATGCAGTTGCTTGCACATCGATAAGGAATTTCAAAGATGCAGATGCGTTCGGTAATCCTCAGGGAGTCGGGTCTGCCGAAGCCCTATTCAAATTCGAAACCTCTTAAGATTGAGCTTGTGGAACTGACGCCGCCTGGCCCCATGGAGGTGTTGGTCAAGATCAAGGCTGCCGGTGTCTGCCACTCTGACCTGTCCGCAATCAATGGGGACAGACCGCGTCCGCTTCCAGTCGCTCTAGGCCATGAGGCATCTGGCGTCGTCGCAGCAATCGGACCGAGTGTCGAGAAGGTTGAGGTTGGTGACCATGTAGTCATGTCATTTCTGCCGGTTTGTGGCCATTGCTCATATTGCGCTGAAGGCCGCGCCAGCCTCTGCGAACCGGGCTACCAGGCCAATGCTGCAGGAACGCTTCTATCCGGCGGCAAGCACATCCGTTTGAGAGGATACGAAATTAACCACCATAGCGGCGTTTCTGCGTTTTCCGAATATGCTGTCGTGTCGGCGAGCTCGGTAGTCAAAGTGACCAAAGATATCGATTTGGCGACAGCTGCTCTCTTCGGATGTGCCGTTATGACCGGCGTTGGAGCTGTGATGAACACGTGTGGGGTCCGCCCAGGCCGTAGTGTGGCGGTAATCGGGCTCGGCGGCGTAGGCCTTTCGGCGATACTTGGCGCTGTTGCGAGCGGTGCAAGCGATATCGTGGCGATCGACCTAATCCAAGCGAAGCTGGATCTTGCCAAGGAGCTGGGAGCGACGAAGACTTTTTTGGCCACCTCGCCGAATATTGTTGCCCAAGTAAAAGGCGCGACAAGCGGCGGGGTAGACTACGCGATAGAGATGGCTGGATCCAAAAAGGCATTCGAGCTTGCATATGAGATTACCCGGCGCGGAGGGATGACCGCTACGGCCGGACTGGCCAGCGCAAATTCCCGTTTCGAGGTTTCGCCCTTGCCGTTGGTCGGAGAGGAGAGAACGATCAAGGGCAGCTATATGGGTTCCTGCGTGCCATCGCGCGACATACCCCGCTATATCGACCTTTACCTCAAAGGTAAGCTGCCAGTGGACAAATTGCTGTCGAGCACTGGCCCCCTTGATGAGATCAATGAGGTTTTCGACCGTCTTGACAGGGCCGAGATCAATCGACACCTAGTCTTGATGGACTGATGGCGGGGAGAATTCTCTTGAACGAGTGGACAGTGCTCGCCATCCATTACGGCACCGCGCAAAGACCAGTAAGTGACCTGATACTAGAGACGGATGACATTCATGATCGTCCATCACAAATCGACTACTTCGTGTGGCTGATCCGTCTCGAGGGCCGATTAATTCTTGTCGACACTGGTTTCGAAGCCGGAGAGGGCGCGGCCAGAGGGCGGACCCTCTTGATCCATCCGGTGGCAGCACTGAGCAGCCTTGGCATCAAATCCAGCGAAATTACTGATGTCGTTGTGACACACCTGCACTACGATCACGCCGGAAACCTCCCGGCCTTTCCTAACGCCACTTTTCACATTCAGGATCGGGAGATGGCGTATGGAACGGGGCGGTGTATGTGCCATGAGCGAATGCGTCGGCCTTTTGCTACAGAAGGTGTCGTCGACGCGGTCCGGCTCGTTTTTCAGTCACGGGTACGGTTCCATGATGGGGATGGGGAAATTGTTCCTGGATGCAGGGTGCATCTGGTTGGCGGTCACTCGAAAGGTTTGCAAGTTGTTACGGTGGCAACAGGCGGCGCTTTGCTGGTTATCGCTTCCGACGCGCTTCATTTCCAGCACTATCTTGAAAATGACGGCGCGTTTCCCCTGTTTGCAGATTACCTAGAGGTAATCGAGGGTTACAACAAGCTCCGCGTCCTTGCCGGAGCAAACGGACTCATCATTCCGGGTCATGACCCTGAGGTGCTACGGAAATTTTCTCCCCTTGCGCCAGACCTCCAGTTCGCTAGAGTTCTCCTGTGACCCACAATAAACCGATTGAAATTTTTTGCTGTTTGCAGACAATCGGGTTGTCCTACGAAACGCTCCGGCAGTATATTGATTCTGTGCGTCACTAGAAATTTCATCGAAGGTTTGTTGTGAATGGGAACGATCGACCTCCAGATTACACGTCAAAACGCCTCTCTTCGAATCCTTGTTGAGGATAAGCTCCGGCAGGCTATTTCAAGTGGCCGTTTCAAGCCCGGGCAGCGGCTGGTGGAGCGCGAGTTGTGCGAACTCATCGGGGTTGGCCGAACTTCAGTTCGCGAGGCGCTACGCCAGTTAGAAGCTGAAGGGCTTATTACTAGCTATCCGCATCGGGGGCCGGTTGTCAGCACTATCAGCTACGAGGAGGCTAGGCAGCTTTATAGTGTACGCGCGCTGCTTGAAAGCTTTGCCGGCCAGGAGTTCGCCGAGAACGGTTCGAATGAAGAGATCGTTGCTCTCCTCGAGACCGTGGAAGCGTTCGAAGCCGCAGCCAAGAGCGGTTCCGGAACGCGGATCATCGAAGCCAAGACCGCTTTTTACGATTGTTTGATGACCGGCAGCAAGAACGTGTTTGTGAAGCAAATGCTGACGTCGTTGCACAACCGGGTCACATTGTTGCGGATGACATCGATGACCCAGCCAGGGCGGCTGCAGAACAGCGTTTTCGAGATAAGAGAGATTGCGGCCGCTATTGCGTTGCGTGATGGCGACAGGGCAGCCGCGCTTTGCAAGCGCCATATCGAAATCGCGGCTAAGGTGGCGTTGGACTACTTGAGCAAGAACCCCGTCGAAACCTCCGAGTAGTTCCACAAAACGAAGTTCAGGCGACGGCTAAGGTTGACAGATTGTCTGAAAATCTGCTTACCTCTCTTATGGGAGGTGAGGCACAGGAAGTGCGGCTTCCCAACAACATCATTTTGTTAGGGAGGACGTATGGGCGCCCATGCCGAGCTGATTAAACGCGTAACCCTGGCGATCGAAGATCCGGAGCTACCGCGACTGACCCCAGGTCTTACAACACGGATCTCGTTGCAAGTTGGACCAGAAAAGTCATCACTTGCTGTGGGAGGCGGGATAGTCGCACTGGACGGCGCGGACGAAAATGCTGACGTCATACTGAGTGCCCCAGACGGAGCTTGGGAAAAGGTTATGCAGGTGCCGCCGCCGGCAACCTACCATTCGTTCACCGCCTTTCAACTCGCTAACCCTGAGTTCACGTTATCTGGTTCGCCCGTAGCAATCGCTCAAGCGCGTCCCGCTCTGGAGCGACTGTTCGAGATCGTCGTAGCGTCTCCGCCCCTAGTTGCGCCGAAGGTCGATCGAAATATTGAACAGGTCACCGGACGCTATAAGCGGGTAGAGGTCGGCGGCGTAGAACACGATATCTTTTACGAGGAAGCCGGTGCAGGAACTCCTATCCTTTTCCTCCATACGGCTGGCGCAGACGGCCGTCAGTTTCTACCGCAACTCTCCGACACTGGGTTTGCGCGTACGAACCGATTGATCTCAGTTGATCTGCCCTTTCACGGACGTTCGATGCCTCCTTTAACTTGGGACGGCTCGCCCTATCAACTCACAACGGATCTCTACCTGACCTGGTGCACGGCGATACTCGACCAGCTCGTCGGAGACAGAGCTATCGTCGTTGGAGGATCTATGGGCGCGGCGATGTGCATGGTGCTGGCGGCGGAGCGACCGGAACGTCTAATGGGTGTAATTGCGGTCGAGCCGCCGTTGAAGTCAAAGGGCCGTCGCAACCCCTTTCAACACAACGTCAACGTTCATGGGTCGCTTCATAACTCAGCCTATGTCCGCGGAATCATGAGCCCGCTCAGCCCGCAAGAAGAGCGACGCCGCGCCAGTTGGATCTACTCGCAGGGTGCTCCTGGAGTTTATCCCGGCGATCTTTCGTTCTACAGCGACGAGTTCGACGGTGCCGTCGTCGGTCCGAAGATTGATGCCAAGCGAACACCGACCGTTCTTCTCTCCGGGACCTATGACTACTCTGCGACGCCTGCAGACGGAGCAGCGCTAGCGGCCCTCATTCCTGGCAGCCGTCATGTCGTTATGGAGGGGCTTGGGCACTTTCCGATGTGCGAAAATCCTGACTATTTCCGGAGCTTCTTGCAAGACGCTATTCGGTTCGTCGAAGATAACGGCTGATCACAAAGCAAACGCGTTGGCCATTTACCGATCGTGTCCCAGCACCTGGTGTAGCTGACGGGAGGTAGCAAAGCCGAGCGCCCGCGCGCTTCTCGTTGCGCTGTAGCGGGTGATCGGCTTTGCGGGCGGCCATCAGTGTTTTCCGCTAGGGTCGGGTTGTTCAAGACCAACCTGACGGAAAGACCACCGATGACCAATGACATGATGAACGTGCGCTCCCTTGTTGAGAAGAGTGCCGATGCATATTTATTGCGCGAGATGATCGGCTTTGCCGCCGAGCGGCTGATGGAGCTGGAAGTAGGCTCGGCTACGGGTGCAGACTTCGGCGAGAAGTACCCCATGCGGCTCGCACAACGCAACGGATACCGCGATCGGGATTCGAGCTTCCTTGAACCGTGCCGCATGGCAGAGAAAGCTCTGACGGCCGTTATCCAGGAAGCGTATATCCAGGGAATCTCGACTCGTTCTGTCGACGACCTGGTCAAGGCCATGGGTATGAGCGGCATCTCCAAAAGCTAGGTGAGCCGTCTATGTGAAGAGATCGACGTCAAAGTGAAGGCGTTCCTCGACAGGCCGATTGAAGGTGAGTGGCCGTACGTCTGGGTGGACGCGACCTATCTCAAGGTCCGGCGTGGCGGCCGCATGTCTCAGTCGCCGTCATTATCGCGGTCGGCGTCAATAACGACGGTCGGCGCGAGGTCCTGGGTATGGAAGTTGGCACCTCGGAGGCCGAACCGATCTGGACGGAATTCTTGCGCAGGCTGACACGTCGAGGATTACGTGGTGTGAACCTTGTTGTCTCCGATGCGCACGAAGGTCGTAAGCGGCAAGCTGAGACCGTTCAGCGCGCGTAATTCCACGGCATGAGTGCATCGAGATCGCTGCTCGGCCAGCCGTTGGCGATCCGCTCAAGTGTTTGGGTGAGCCAAGCCTGCGGGTCCACGTTGTTCATCTTCGCCGTCTGAA
>NZ_JARFVE010000028.1:0-18173 GCF_029194105.1 Rhizobium mulingense
CGCACGTTCATCATGTCATTGGTCATCGGTGATCTTTCCGTCAGGTTGGTCTTGAACAACCCGACCCTAGCGGAAAAACACTGATGGCCGCCCGCAAAGCCGGTCACCCGCTACAGCGCAACGAGAAGCGCGCGGGCGCTCGGCTTTACTCCCTACCGTCACCTACGCCACGTACTGGGACACGATCCGATAGAACGGCCACCTTTTCCCGCGTGCAAGTGGCCATATGGGGGTGGCGTAATAACCAGGCATACGCGAGGTCGGTATGGCAGGTTTGATCTCTCCTTCCAGGTCGCTCGCGTTATAGATCGCGACGACGCCGGGCACCGAGAACGCATCGCCGACATCGATGTTCAGGATTCGGGCATGTGGCTGGTCGGAGCGTCGCAATGCGATATGCAACATACCGCGGCGCCATGTCATCGACATACTGACCAACACCCGTCAGCAGACGTGGATCTTCGGTGCGCTTGTCCCGCTTGCCGACAAGTTTGGGCCGCAGCTCGACGGAATGGTCCTGCTGGCTCATTCGTAGAACTCCACACCCTTTCGCAACTCTTGCCATTGCGCGTCGTCGTGGCCGAAAATGATAGAAGCTCCCCGCTCCCGAAGAGCTTTCAGGCGAGCGAGTGCCTCTGCGGCGAGTTCGATGTTCCAAGTATTTCTCGGAGCGATACCGGTGTCGACGCTCGCCTGGAGCGGGGCAGCATCTGAAGCGAGTATAAATGAACCATCTTTTTCCAGCTCGACACGGGCGACGGTCATTCCGGGGGTATGACCCGGCATGGGCAGCAAGACGATGCGCCCGTCGCCAAAGACGTCATGCTCGGCATTGAAGGTCTGGAAACCCTGGGGCTGGTCCCATTCTCCTCGAAGATAGCCTTGATTTTCTGCACCGCTTGCCGTGGCGGCCTGCGCCTCCGCTTCGTGGCAGAGGATCGTTGCGCGCCGAAAGTACGCGTTGCAGCCGCAATGATCGGGATGCAGATGTGAACAGATCACAACATCTATGTCCTCGGGATCGAGAGCAAGAGTCTTCAACTGATGAACGACCGTCCGCTCTGGCGAAAAGATCGGGGTCATAACCTTGCTTAACCCACCCCATCGCGCGCCTGGATCGATGGCGGCCTCTGGATTGCATCCGCTATCGAACAGCGCGTTGCCTTGGGGATGGCGCATCAGGGTGGCGTGAACCGGCAATTCAATCGCTTCTTCCTTCAGCGCCCCAGGGACGTAGATGGACCGGCGCATACGAAGGCGGCCGGCCTCGAGAAAATGCATCTTCATCTTAAGGTCCTCTCTTGCTAGCCAGTTCGCGGACGGCGTTGACGATGTTTTCATAGCCCGTACAACGACAGATGTTTCCTGAGAGCGCTTCCCTGATCTTATCATCGGTTTCCAGCGGATGGTGGCGAAGAAGGTCGATGATCGCCAACGATGAAACTGGGCCTACAAATTCGCATTGCAGGCCATGATGCTGGCGGAACGCTTCTTGGATTCGTCCGAGTATCGACGCTTCCCTGGCCATGGTTTCGATTTCGCTCCCGTCTGCCTGCACTGCAAGCATCAGACAGGAGCGTGCGCTCCTTCCATCGAGAATGACGGTGCAGGCACCGCAAACGCCATGTTCGCACCCGACATGGGTTCCGGTCAGGCAAAGGATCCTGGCGCAGGAAGTGGCTCAGCAGCGTTCGTGCTTCGATCGTGCGCGTCATATACGCTTCGTTGACGCTGACGGTGATCGTCTTCTCACTCATCTTGCTTGAAGCCTTTCGTGGTTCGCGCGGCTCCAGGCGGCGCGAAGGGCCCGTTTGGCAAGGACGCCTGAGAGATGCCTGCGGTAATCTGCAGAGGCATGGATATCCGTGTTGGGCGTGAGGATTCCAGCCAGGCGATCCGCCACCGTATCGAGAGCCGGCTCGGAAACATCCGTCCTCGATGATCTCTTCAAGCCGCAGCGGGGTTTCACCAACGCCCATCATGCCAACGCGAACGTCAGACGCCCTGCCATCTACACAATGCAGCGTCGTCGCAAAGCAAGCGAGTGCGAAGTCCCCGTGGCGTTTTGCAAACTCCTCAAATCCCCATCCGGCATCCGGTCTCATCGCGTCGAGCTCGACGCGAATTACAAACTCGTCCGGTTCCAACGAGTTGACCAGCGATCCGACAAAAAAATCGGCTGCAGGTATTTCGCGTCTGCCGCGCTGAGAGGAGGCGATGACCGTCCCACCGAGGAACCGTGTCATCATCGGCATCTCGGTCGCTGGATCCGCATGCGCGACGCTGCCGCCGAAGGTGCCGCGGTTGCGCACGGTCATATGGGTGACGTGATGCATCGCCTCATGCACGATCGGCAAGTGTTGGCGGATGATCGGGTCTGTCGCGGTCATGTGATGGCGTACCGTCGGCGCCGATTCTCACCCGATCTCCGTGCAGTTCGATCCGATCTCCATGAACCGACGTTACTACGCGCGGCGCCCAAAATCCCGCGGCCCTGCTCGGATGGATACGATCTCTCTGAGCAGTTCGAGGTTCTCGCCGGTCATGGTGGCCACGTCTTCGATCGTGCAGATATGCATCGAACGAGCCATCAGGCGGCCTTTTGCGCAGTGGAGACCGTCGGAAGCATATTCCACGGCAACAGGTCTTCAAGCCTATCTACCGGTTAATCTTTGATCTGGGTTAGGACGTCCGTGAGGTAGCTCTCGGGGTTGCGGCCATGCAGTTTGTCCGTTCCAATGATGGTCAAATATTAGCGTTGCGCTATCCCGTTCGTAATTTGCATCGTGTAAGTCTTCACTCCTGATGCTCGTTCTCGGGCCGCGCCACGCAACGCGCGGCCCGTCTTTCGGTTTTCTCAACCCGGGAAATTGCTACTCGGATTGATTGATTATTACGAGTTTATATGCAACCTTCGGTACGATCGCCGACGGTCGGCGCACATCAGGAGGAAAAACCATGATCCGTACTAATGCAGTTGCAGCACTTGTGTTTGCTGTAGCAACCTCAGCTCTTGCTTTCGATGCAAGCAACTTCAAGGATTTTTCAAGCATCGCATCGGCTTCCAGCAGTTGGCAGAACCAGTCCGGCTCGACGATGATCATTCAAGTCGACTCGTTCGGAAATGTCTCCGGCCAATATGTAAACAGAGCCCAGGGCACCGGATGCCAGAACTCGCCCTATCCGCTAACAGGAAGGGTAAACGGGACGTTCATCGCATTTTCGGTCGGCTGGAACAATTCGACGGAGAACTGCAATTCCGCAACCGGATGGACCGGCTACGCACAGGTCAACGGCAACAACACTGAGATAGTCACGAGCTGGAACCTCGCTTACGAAGGCGGCTCCGGTCCGGCCATTGAGCAAGGACAAGACACTTTCCAGTACGTGCCGACGACTGAGAACAAAAGCCTCTTGAAGGATTAATCTCCTCTGCCCTGCCGGCGCTGGCCCGTCAGAGATTGTGGAGCAAGAATTCATCGAATATGGCCAAAGGCTTAGACGAAGCTGCTTTCCCTGCCGAATAAAAGCGCCGCGTGCTCGTCCGCGCGGCGCAAATCCTTATTTGATGAGTTCAATGCGGCCAAAACTTTCCGGACAAAAGTAAGCATCCGAGGATGCGCCGCCTTGGGGCAAACGCGGCGATCTGATCAAGGTCGTTTGGCACGATGGCCAGGGGGCCTGCCTGTTCACGAAAAAATTGGAGCGAGGAAGGTTTATCTAGCGTGACGGCCAGGGCGCTTGTCTGTTCACGAAGAAGCTGGAGCGCGGCCGCTTCATCTGGCCGTCAGCCGCTGACGGCACGGTGGTGATCACACCGGCGCAGCTCGGTTATCTGCTCGAAGGTCTACAGAAATATCCCTGCTTGTGAGTCTGACGAATCATCACCGGACAAGATCGAGGTGCTGGATCCGAGCCATCCGTTATTTGGACGCCCCTTTAATGTGATGCGTGAGGTGGGACGTAGAGGCGGCAACTTCGCGCCGTCGTATGAGGTTGAACATCGTGGTGGATCGACCTTGCTGATACCCGTGTCTGCGACACAGGGATATGTCGAAGCCTGAAATACTGACGCGCGAAGGACACCATTCGCCCAATTGTGAGGAGAAGGTTTTGCCAATCACTGTGCAACGCCTCCGCCTTGCAGCGGGCATCTAGGTAAAGGCACAGCGCAACAGATGGACACACGAACCTAGTTTGCTCAGCGCCGTACAACTTGCCGCCAGGCTCGATATTCCCGTCAATTGGATTTACGTTCAAATCAGGCGGAAGCGCCTGCTCATCGACCAGCAATCAACCGGAGCATATTTGTTCCAAAATTCCCCAGCGGTCGTCAACGCGGTTCGCGACCTTCGCAACCGTACCATTCATCAACTCGATCTGAGAATCATTCAGCCTCACCAGGAGGGGCATCAACATGCGTTGTCGCTGGAGGGAATTGACTGGCGCGCACGGCAGGAAACCTGGCGCCCCAGCCGGGTTTGACTCAATTTTTGCATTGAAATTGTTGAGAAATCTGATTCAATGTCGTTATGACATTGCCGCCGCTTACCCTGCCATCGGACCTTGCCAGCGCTCATCCGGCGCTGCTGGCCGAACGTGCTGCGCGGCTGCAAGCTGAGGCGGACGCGGCCAACGCGAAGGCGCGGCTGTCGAGCATTGAGGCGCTCAACGTGCATTTGCAGTTGCTGACCGGCAAGCTGGAGCGCGAGAAGCACGGGCCGCGCCGCGAGCGCACGCAGCGGCTGATCGATCAGTTGGAATTTGCAGCTCGAAGAGCTCGTGGCGTAGGCCGCCGAGGACGAACTGAGCGTCCAAGAGGCCGCGGCCAGAACGCAGTCCGTGCGCGCCTTCGCCCGCAAGCGTCCAGTGCGCAAGGCGTGGCCCAAAGACGTCGAGCGCGCACGCATCGTCATCGAAGCGCCGACGGCATGTGCCTGCTGTGGCGGCTCGCGGCTGTCGAAGCTGGGCGAGGATGTGACGGAAACGCTGGAGGATATCCCGCGCCGATTCAAGGTGATCGAGACGGTGCGCGAGAAATTTACCTGCCGCGATTGCGAGGCGATCAGTCAGGCTCCCGCACCGTTCCATGCGACGCCCGCGCGGCTTCATCGGCCCTCAGTTGCTGGCGACGATCGTGTTCGACAAGTTCGGGCAGCACATCCCGCTGAACCGCCAGAGCACGCGGTTCAAATGTGAGGCATCGGTCCGTCGACCTAGACCCTGGCCGGTGAATGTTGATCCGAATGTCTTCGAGCTGCGGCAAATGCTGGAGCATCACTGTCGCACGGCATACCAGGAGGCAACGTAGCCGGCTGCGGCGACCCCATGCGAATGCGGGACGTCGCGGACGATGCTACCGACAATGGCGTCCCTTTGATCGACGCCATTCGGCCAGTTCGGCACGATGTAGCCGCGATAGCTGTAGATCCAGGTCTCGCCGGCCACATCGCCCTTTCCAGTGAATTGCAGCTCGACAGGGTCTCCCGGACGCACCGTACCGGTCAATTCCAGCGACCACCCGGGCCCACCAATGGTTCCGCCGACCTTGCGCCGAGCCAACTCGGTCAGCACCAGCGTTCCCTGGCCAAATTCCAGTGCATTGAAATCAACCGATAAATCGGGATTGTTGATCAGGCTGCGATAACTCCAAGTGCCAGTGAAGCTCATAGTTCCTCCCAATGGCGATCGACGCCCTAATGATGGCCGGAAACGGTGCCACCCTGGCCGTCCGGCAGGGTGATCCTGATGTTCTGCATCATGCCCTGGTCCTCATGATCGAGGATGTGGCAATGCAGAACGAACTCGCCGATATAGCGCTGGTAGTGCGTCCGCACGGTGATCGTGTAGCGCGCCGACGGATCGGTGCCGGGATTCTTGATCCACAGCGTGTCCTTCCAGACATTTTTCAAGCCTGGATATTGCGGATCGCCGTCGTCATCGGCGCCAAGCGCGCTGACATCGTTGCCGGCCGCATCGACAATTTTGATGATCTGAAACGGATTGACATGGATATGGAATGGGTGGCTGACGAAATCCGAGCGGAGCGTCCATTCGTCGACTCCGCTCAGCGGCAACGTCCGGTCGATGCGGTTGGGATCATAAGGTTTGCCGTCAACCTCGAAGAAGGTGGCACCCGGCTGTTTCACATCGATGTTAAACACCAGTTGCTGCTCGCCGGTGACCTCGCCCGCGTCGATGTCCGGATGGGGAATAAAGCTTGAGAGCGACATCTCGTTCTTGAGGTCATCGATAACCTTGCCGGCGACATTCTGTGACATCGTGCGCTCAGCCGCCGAAATCAGCCAATCCTGAAGATAGGTGCCGATCTCGCCATTGACGGCATGGCCGCCTACTGCAGTGACTATGCCGAGAAGCCGTCGGCTTGGAGCCTCCTGGTTGACGCTGGCCGCTGCCGGTGCGGCGCCATCGATGATGCAGTAGTCACCCGCTCCTGGCAACACCACCAGCGCGTCAACGCGGTAGCCCGGTTGCAGGATCGCTTGCTGCCGCATCTGCACCTGCGCCATTGTCAGCCCGTCCTGGGCCACCACCCCATACGGAATAGTATCCTTGCCGCAATTCTGGTCGATCCATCTGTCGGTGTCCGCTGCCGCAAGCGTGCGGAACGCGGTCGTCCCGGTCTTGCGCCGGATTTCGAAATTGATGGTGTCGCGAACCCCGGCGTGTATCATCCGCCACCGCTCGACCGAGCCAGCCTCCGCTGATGCCAACTGACCAAGCACCTGGCCGTTGACGCTGGTGAAGCGGCCCGAAGCCGGCCAACTGCCAGGTCCGAACTGATCGTAGCTTTCGATGCCGCCCACCTGTCCTGGCTGGCAATCATAAGTGATGTCGCCATTGTTATCGGTGCAAGCATATTGAATCTGCTGTAGCACCAAAACCCGTTCGGCGATATCGGAGCCGCCCGGCTGCTTCAATAGGCGGTCTATATCGCCAGTCTCGGTCGGTGTCGGCATGCGATCGCCACGGATGATCAACGCCCCGGACATGCCACTCGACACCTGCAATGCGGTTGATCCGTGTAGGTGTGGGTGATACCAGAAGGTGCCGGCGGGATGCTCAACGGCGATGTTGTATTCATATTGGAACGAAACGCCGGGACGGATTGAGATCAGCACATTATCGCCATTGCCAGACGGATTTACCCAGAGACCGTGCGAATGCAGGTTGGTACCGTTGAAGCAATGGGGGGTATTGGCACTGCCACCGCCGATGCCGCAGGTGGAATCCTGAGGGAACAGGTTGTGAAGCGTTACCCGCACCGTCTGACCGGGCCGTAGATCGATGGTCGGTCCAACCAATGGCGTGTCGGCACCGGATAAGCCGGTCTGGCGGGCGTCTTGATAGCCGCGCAGTTTAACGTGGTCGTAGCGCGCCGTGGCCGGATTGTAGATCTGTCGGTCGAGATAGGTAGCGTTCATATCGAGCAGAACCTCGCCCGGAAATGTCTCCCGGCTTTGTTCGAAGGTTTTCAGCATCCCCTGGGATTTTGTGATAGGTTGCAGCATATAGGCCAGGGGGTTAGTCACGGCCCTGGCCTCTTGAGCGACTGCGAATAGCGCATGGGTGACCGAAAAAACGCTCGCCATACCGAAGATCGCAATTTTGTCAGACACAGACAAACAACCCTCCCAAACCTCTGCCCGGAGTTTTGTTCTCCCCGGGTCGAACCGCATCCACAAAGTTCTACTGCGTCACCATGCGTTCACCTGCAATTCGACTTTGACTCGCGCGCTTTCTCGGGAGAAGACAGCTGCCGCCGCGCGACGAGAAAGTTTCAAGACTCATGCCACTCTGGCCGGATCGAGCCTCAGAAGGAATCTTGTGCCTATGCTTCAAGGACTTCCACGAGAGCGCGGTAGGAAGTCGGGCGGAACAGCACCATGGCGCGCACCTGACAAACCTGACAGCAGGTGTAGTAGGCCCGACATTTTTGTGGGGAGCATCGTTACGTGCGGCAATACGCGTCTCACCTTGTTTGTTTGTCGAGCTGCACTCGAGCAACGCCTTGACGCTCATATCGCGGTCACCGCCGCGGGCATTAATGTCGGCGTCACATACCGTTCATCACACCGCCTAATCGGAGAGACACCACGGGCAGACTACGCCAGTTCTTCCGGCTCTCTGCGCTGCGCGATGATCTCGAAACAAGGTTGCTTGCTCAGGAGTATCGCGCCCTGCTCCTCGACGATCATTTCGACGACGGCAGGAGGGAGCCCTTCCACAATCTTCTCCTATGGACGTCTCTTATGGACGTCCAACGCGATATCTCAGATGCACGGAGCCGAGGCCAGCGGCTTCGGCGCTGATAAACGTGAGCCTCGCCCTGCCGGCAAGCCCATCCTCGCCGCCCTCGAATATGGCCGGTGTATTCGACTTGCCTCCGATCGCAGGGAAGATGACCAGGCTGACCTCGTCAACAAGACCCGCCTTCAAGAAATGGCCATTGGTTTGCGCCCCGCCTTCCAGCATCAAGCGCTTCACACCGAACTCGGTTCCAAGAAGGTCAAGCGCGTTTTTCAGATCGACGCCATCTTTCTCCGAGACGATATAGGAAACGCCAGCCTGGGTGAGGCCCGCCAGGTAAGCATCATCCACGTCAGATCCTGTCAGGACCACAAGGTGAGCTCCGTCAATGTCGCTCTTGTCCCAGCGTAGCCGACCGTCCTTATCCACGATGACAGCGAACTCGCCGGCGTCCGGGTTGGCGATATGGATCGGTCGCGCGGCTGTGCCGGTTGCTTGATAGGGGCGGTCGACGGCGTCCGCGAACTCTTCTCCCGTCGCTCTTCCCGAAAGCCAGGCGTCGGCACCGATCTTCTCATGCAGGCCGTCATAGATCTTCACGAGCTCATCGACCGAATGGCCGGTTGCCTCGGCCCAATCATTGACGATCAATCGGCCATCCAGCGGCGACATCATGTGACAGATTACATAGGGTCTGGGCATTGGATTACTCTCCTCTACAAACATTCCACCGTCAGTGACCTGCCTTCAACCAGGCTGCGAATTTATCCATCCAGTCGGGGTGCCAGCGTGAAAGCGCCGGCCGGTTCAGGATCATGTCGTCGGCCGCCCAGCGGATCCTTCTGGCATCGATCGCAGACGTAACCGCGTTATCCGGACAGATGATGTAAAAATTCTCGTCGAGCAGACGGACCAGGAAGTATTCCACCAGTTGCTCTGCGGTCCATGCCTCATCGGGTTTCGCAATGCCCTGCGGCTTGAGTGCGATGTTCATGGGTGTCCACGTGTAGCCAGGGACGAGGAGATGAGCCGAAACACGACCTCCCGTCTCCTTCAGAAGCTCGTGCGACAGCTGTTCGGTCAGGACTTTGACAGCTGCCTTCGCCACCGAATATGCGGCGTTACCTGGAGGAGTCGTAATACCTTCCTTGGAGCCGAGGTTGACAACGGCCGACTGGCGACCGGCTTCGATCATGTAGGGCACGAAGACGTGTTGCGCGGCCTGAACACCTCGGAAGTTTACATCGATCTGGCGTCGCCACTTTGCAGGATTGTCCCAAGGGCCGGCTCCTTGCGTTATGCCCGCGTTGTTTACTAGAACGGCCACGTCGCCAAACCGCGAAATCGTTTCGTCCCGCAACCTGGTCAGTGCCGACAAATCTGATACGTCGCCGCTCACGATCAGGATGTCCGTGTCGAGTGTCGAAGTAACATCCTCAAGTGCGTCGGCGTCGAGATCCAGCAGCGCGAGCTTCATGCCGCGGGCCGCGAGAGCCCTCGCGATTGCCAAGCCGATGCCCTTCGCAGCTCCCGTGATGACCGCAACGCGGCCAGGAGCAACGACGCTGTTCATTCTCTCGCTCATTTTTTGTCTTTCCCGTCATTGGACCGTCACCGCTGGAAGGTGTGCCGGACAAGCCGTCGCCGTGGAATTTTTCTCCGAGAAGCGTGCCGGCCGATGGCACCAGCGCAGAGAAGTCCATCAACGCTACTCGGGCGCTTGGGTCGTCGGATCATATCCGCGGGCTGCGAACGACCGTTCGATCGCACTATAAGAATAGGGTAGCGCGACGGCTACTTGAAGTGAGCGGGATCGCACGCACCGATGAGCCGTGTTCACTCAAGGGCCTTCGTGACGTAGGGAATGCCTGGCCAGTTCGACCGCGGACGGGACCAAAAAGGTAACGCACTCCTGGTCCCTGCCAGATCGGTGGATGATTTTCACTCACCGCCCCGATCAATTTTGCTCATGTAACCAATCGGCTCCACGGGCATTTGGTCACCAGCGCCTCGAGACGATCGTGGTGCTGACCAAACCAAAGGAGTGAAATCATGACAGGGAATAAACCACTCGCAATGATCACGGGCGGCTCATCTGGAATAGGCTTCGAGCTTGCCAAACAATTCGCCAAGAATGGATTCGATGTCGCCATTTCAGGCTCAAGCGACAAGGTGAACGAGGCCGCCGATGCGCTACGAAGCCTTGATGCCGAAGCATATCCGTTCAAAGCGGATGCCTCGACGTACGATGGCGTCGAGAGGTTCTGGACCTTTACGCACGGGCTGGGGCGCCCCTTGGAAGCCGCGGCTCTGAACGTCGGTATCGGTATTGGCGGCGCCTTTGTCGATAACGATCTCGAGGATGAGCTTCGCCTGCTTGCGATCAATGTAACCGGGACCGTCCATATGGCCAAACGCGTCGTCCAACATATGGTCAAGAACGGCCGCGGCAGGATTCTCATCACCTCCTCGGTTTCGGCGACCCTGCCCACGCCATACGAAACCGTTTACGGCCCGTCGAAGGCATTTGGTTATATGTTCGCGTCTGCGCGAGGAGTTGCGCTCGACCGGGGTCACGGTGACGGCACTCCTTCCGGGCGCCACCAACAGCGACTTCCACGCGAACGCTGGAATGGGCGGTACGAAGCTCGGTGGCCAACAAAAAAACGACAAGACGCTCGTCGCCCAGCAGGGGTTCGAGGCTCTCATGAACGGCATCGACCATATCGTCGGCGGAGATCAGGAAACCAAGCGCCAGGTGTTGGAAAACCGGACGACCCCCGAGCCCGTCAAAGCCGCGCGGCAAGCCGAATTGACCCAACCGCAGTGAAGGAGCACGTCATGTCACATCTGAAAAACAAGGTCGCCATCGTCACAGGGGCTTCCTCGGGCATTGGAGCGGCGACCGCCAGAGGATTGGCGGAAAAAGGTGCGCGCGTCGTCCTTGCCGGCCGCAATGAGGAACGCCTCAGTCAGATCGTCGAAGACATCACCGGTTCGGGAGGTATTGCCAGCTACAAGGTTGCTGATGCCACGGATTTTGAGAGTACCAAGGCCCTCGTCGCGTTCGCCACAACGACGTACGGCCCGGTCGATATATTGGTCAACAATGCCGGCCTCATGCTCTTTTCCTATTGGAAGGATGCCGCCGTCGGCGATTGGAACAAGATGATCGATACCAATCTGCGTGGCTATCTGCATGCGATCGCCGCGGTGCTGCCGTCGATGTTGGAGCGCCGGTCCGGCCGCATCCTGAATATGAGCTCTATCGCCGGCGTTCATGTCGGCGAGGCGGCAGGGGTTTACGGAGCCACGAAGTTCTTCATACGCGGTATTACCGAAAGCCTCAGGAAGGAGGTGGGCGTGGGTAGCGGGATCCAAGTGTCTATGATCAGCCCTGGCGTGATCGATACCGGCTGGGCCGACAAGGTTCATGACGAGACGGGCAGAAAGATCGCCGGAGAGCTCAACAAGCAGGGTATTCCGCCGTCGTCGATGGCTGAAGCCGTGGTCTATGCACTAGACCAGCCCCCGGAGATCACGATCAACGACATTTCGTCCATCCAACCCGGCAGGACTGGTAGCCCGCGTTTTCGAGAGCTCAGAACTAGAACCTCCGGGACTGTTAGACCGCCTCGCGGAACCAACCGGTGCCGTCTCTCGTGGCTGTGGACACGAAGATCTTCATTGCATGACGATCTAATCCCGGACGTTTTCGTTTTTCAGCGACCGGGCCATCTCCGCCGTCCTTCGCAGGATCCAACATGGATCACTAGGTCAAATTTTTGACTGCTTCCTCGGCCATCACATACCAAATACAGGGCCAGTTAAATAAGGATTGAAGGTGCCGGCCGGCCTGAAGCAAGGTCGGCGCCGGCAAGGGCGATCTTTTTCAGTACAAGTGCGAGTATCCATAACTCATGGTATCAACGCGGGCCGATCTGGCCGACCTTGAAACTTTCGTCGCGATCGCGCGTGCGGGGGGGTTCCGAAAGGCCGCCGCGCTTCGCGGCGTTTCCGGGTCTGCCCTCAGCCACTCGATCAGGGGTTTGGAGGCCCGTCTGGGCGTCCGTCTGTTTCATCGGACAAGCAGGAGCATCAGTCTCACCGCCGCCGGCGAAGTGCTGCTTGCCGAACTGGAGCCCCGTTTCCTCGGCATTCAAGCTGCGATGGATCTCCTAGACAGTTTCAGGAGCGGGCCTACGGGCAGAGTGAGAGTGACCACCCTGCGTGACGCCGCCGAGCTGCTGATCGCTCCTCGACTGCACAGTTTTCGCAAGAGCTACCCAGATGTCGAGGTCGAAGTCAGCGTCGAGGATCGCTTCATCGATATGGTCGCCGAAGGTTTTGACGCGGGCATCCGTTATGGGGGAACGGTTCCCGAGGGGATGATCGCGTCGCGTCTGACATCCGAACTCGAATGGATCGTAGTCGGTTCTCCGGCCTATCTCAACGAACGAGGGCGGCCCGCGCGGCCGGAAGATCTCTTGACGCACGAGTGCATCCGGATCCGAACCGGTACAGATCACCTCTGCAAATGGGAACTTGGCGACGGCGATCGCATGGTTTCTCTCGACGTTCCGGGACTTCTCACGCTCGGAGATTCGGAACTATCTATCCGCATGGCGGAGGAGGGAGGCGGTCTCTTTTATTGCCTGCAGGCCCGGGTCGAGGACAAACTTGCGGCCGGTTCACTCGAAGTCGTGCTGCCGGACTGGACCTCTACCGGGCCGGGTTTTCATGCATACTACGTTTCGCATCGACAGGTGCCGTCCGCTCTCCGGACGTTTCTCGACTACCTTAAGGCGCCGGTTGCGGGCGATTGAAGTGACGACCAGACGAGACAGCTTCACCAGGCAGGAGAATCGCACATGGATGGTAAGGAGTTGTTTTGCTGAGGCAAATCGACTCAAGAACTCTCCGATAATTTGGAGGTTCGGATGAATCGATTTGCCACCTGTTTTAAAAGATCTGCCCGACCCTCGGGGCGCAACACACGTCATCCGCTGATGTCGATCCTGTTCATTGCCATTGCCGCGATCGTTTGCGGCGCCGAAAGCTGCGCCGACATGGCCGATTCGGCGTTTCCAAAAAGAAGTGGCTCAAGACGATCGTGCCGCTGCCCTATGGCATCGCCGGCCATGGCACCTTCTCCACCGTTTTCCGCTGCCTCAATCAGGTTGCCTTCGAAGCCGCTTTACCGAAGCCTTTGCAAAGGGCATGGAAGGCGTGGTGGCGGTCGACGGCAAGGCGGTACGAGGCGCCGCCGCTGCCCCTCGTCAAGGTCTGGGCTGCCGGTTGCGGCCTGGTCATCGGCCAACAGACCGCGCCGGGCCGCAACGAGGTCCAAGGGGCGCTCGATGCGCTTGCGCTTTTGTCGCTGGAAGGTGCCATCGTCACCGCCGATGCCCTGCATTGCCGCGCCGATACCGCTCATGCCATCCTTTCCGCCGGCGGCGACTATGCCCTGGCGTTGAAGGCCAATCAGCCCGGCCTCCTGGCACAGACGATTGCTCGTCTGGACGACGTCGAGCCACTCGGCGTCCAGACCGCCGCCGAGAATGACCATGACCGCTGCGAAAGACGCCGTGCCTGCATCGTCGCCGTCAATGACATCGACTTCCCCGGCCTGCAGGCCATCGGATCCGTCGAGGCCACAAGCCGTCATGCCGATGGCCGTCTGACCAGCCATGTCCGCTACTTCCTGCTCTCCACCATCATGTCGGCTGCCGCCCTGATCGAGGTAACCAGAACTCATTGGCAGATCGAAAACAAACTGCACTGGGTGCTCGACGTCCAGTTCCGCGAGGATGCCGCCAGAAACCGTAAGGATCACGGACCGGCAAACATTGCTCTGTTACGAAAGATTGCCCTCAACCTCATCCGAGCCCATCCAGATAAGGCCTCCATTCGTCGAAAGATCAAGAACGCAGGGTGGGACGATCAGTTCCTCATCTCTATCATCGCTCATATGCGATAGCCCTGCTTCACCAGGGGAATTTGAGTGCCGGCAGAAAGCGGTCGCTCGCAGCCAGAAAAATAATTGGCAGCAAGATCGCCTGGCATCCTTTAACATGCCGAAAGCGGAAAAAAATACGTGACAGCCTCCGATCCCTCTCTGAGCGGAGGCCATCCATGATGGTAGAGAATCCGCAAGTCTTCGGCTGTCTGACACGACCAGCCGGTACGAATGCGGTACTGCCACGGCTCTCCTCCAGGCGCCCGTTTTTGATCTCTCGATATCTAAATTTGTGCAGACGAGCAGGCAAAGCTATAACGGCAGGATCAACGAATACTGGTAGCTCTCAGACAATCTGGATCGATATCAACCGGGAATGCCTGCATATGTAGGGAGGATTCAAGCACGGCGTGAGGGCGATGCAGACGGACGAGGCGGAGACGTCACGGAAACCCGAGAGCACCTGCATCACCTCGCTCGAGGTTTCCAGGCGGCCTTGTAGGAGACCCGCGGCGTAGTGCCCCGAAAACCCCACCGCGCAAATGCTGATTATGAAAGACAGTACGAAAATGATTACTCTGTAGCCGGAAACGGGACAACAGCCTGTCCATTGTGGTCGATCCTTGTCCATAGGCGGCGAAGAAACTTCATCAATCGGGATCCGCCTCCGAGGGAAGCATCGAATCATCAATGACGACACGAAAGCTGCGCGACCGAGGTTGTCTGTCAACAGATTGTCTGATAAAGCTTGCTAAGGTTCAAACTGTCTCACAAACTTGCGGAGGAATAACTCCGTAACAGAACCGGCGCTGCCGCAGCCGGCACAACTTTCACTGCTGAAATCGATTGCCGCGATGTCCCTTGTTTTCAATGGAAAGCGGTGACCGCATCTCGGCTATGTGAAGGCTTCGAACATGTCGTCGTCCTCGCGACGGCGGGACGCGACGCCTTGATGAACAAACGGGCGTCCTTTTTATGGATGGACGGCTCCATGGCGCCGAGATCACCAGCTTCCCCAATATGCATCTCGAGATGCCGATCTGGGACAGGTAAGTATCGAGATTCAAGAAGCAGAGAAGATGATTGATAAGAAAGCATTACTCGATAATATGACCTTGGCGGAGCAGGTCTCGCTACTTTCCGGCGATACGTTCTGGTCTTTACCGCCCATCGACCGCCTAGGGATAGGGAGATTGCGCTTGACCGACGGCCCCAACGGCGCCCGCGGGGCGGGGTCTTTTGTCGGAGGTGTGACTGCAGCGGCTTTCCCGGTGGGCATCGCCATCGGAGCGAGTTGGAACCCGGATCTAGCCAAGGAAATCGGCAGTGCCCTAGGTGACGAGGTTCTTTCAAAAGGTGCCCACGTCTCGTTAGCCCCCACCGTTAACATCCAGCGTAGCGTCACAAACGGCCGCAACTTTGAGTGCTTCTCTGAGGATCCGATCCTGACGGCGGAACTTGCAGTCGGCTATATCGAAGGTCTGCAGTCCACGAAAGTCGGTGCCACGATAAAACATTTCGTCGGCAACGAGTCCGAGATTGAACGTACAACCATCTCTTCAGATATCGATGAACGCACGCTGCGCGAAGTCTACCTGATACCCTTTGAGACGGCGGTGAAGCGGGCAAAGGTCTGGGCCGTGATGTCTTCGTATAACAAGCTAAACGGTACTTACACGGCGGAAAGCCATTGGCTGTTGAACGAGGTTCTGCGCGGTGACTGGGGTTTTAACGGCGTGGTGATGTCGGACTGGTTCGGCTCGCGTTCGACCGCACCCACCGTGAATGCCGGGCTGGATCTGGAGATGCCGGGCCCGACTCGCGATCGCGGCTCCAAGCTACTGGCTGCGGTCGAAGGCGGCGAGGTTAGTGTCGAGACGATCCGCGCCTGTGTGCGCAATATCCTGACTTTGATGGAACGCACCGGCGCTATCAACGATCATCGCGAGTTTAAGGAGTACGCCATTGATCGACCGGAACATAGGGCATTGATCAGGCGCGCGGGAGCGGAAAGCGCAGTTCTGCTACAGAATGACGGGGTCCTGCCATTGGCTCAGCAAGGTATGGTCGCCATCATTGGACCCAATGCTAAGGTCGCGCAGGTGATGGGAGGCGGCTCGGCGCAGTTGAACCCTCACTATGTCATCAGTCCGTGGCAGGGGCTGGTGGACGCGCTGGGTGAGGAGAATCTGTGCTACGCTCAGGGTTGCAACAATTATCGGTTTCAGCCGCTAATCGAAAACCCCACAACCTTCGAGTTTTTCCAAGGAAGGGAGCTAGCTGGCGAACCGGTGAAGGTCGTCGAGGAACCGTCGAGCCTTGGTGTATGGTTGCCCCCCGTGGCCGAGGGCTTTGTCGATCCCCTTCGCTTTTCGGCTAGAATGCGCACCATCTTCACAGCCTCGGAAGCCGGCATCTATCGCGTCGGACTAACCTCGGCCGGGCTTGGCCGGGTCTATGTGGACGGCAGACTTGTGGTGGACGCTTGGGCTTCCTGGATACGTGGTACCACATTCTTTGAAGAAGGCTGCGAAGAGGTCGTGGGTGAAATCACGCTCGAAGCCGGCCGTACATACGAGGTCGTCGCCGAGTACGCCCGGCACGACCACGTCAACCTCTATATCGCTGCAATTCGGGTAGGAATAGGCAGATTTTCGGCCGAAGCGGAGATTGCCGAGGCAGCAGCCGTCGCGGCAAAGGCTGATCATGCGGTAGTCTTCGTGGGCAGAACGGGCGACTGGGATACCGAGGGCTCCGATCTTCGCGGTATTGCACTTCCCGGTCTGCAGAACCAGCTTGTTGAGGCGGTAATTGCGGCCAATCCGAACACGATCGTCGTACTACAAACCGGTGGACCGGTGGAAATGCCCTGGCTTTCCGGTGCTCGTGCAGTACTGCAATGCTGGTATCCCGGACAGGAGGCTGGCAACGCGATCGCCGATGTGCTCCTCGGCAAGGCCGAGCCCTCGGGCCGACTGGCACAGACCTTCCCCGTGCGCTGGGCTGACAACCCCACACATACCGAGGATGACGCGGTCTATCCAGGTAAGGACGGCCATGTGCGATATGACGAAGGTGTGTTCGTCGGTTATCGGCACTACGACCGCCACGGCATTAAGCCGCTGTTCCCGTTCGGTCATGGTCTCGGTTATTCAAGCTTTGCGATGTCGGACCTGACGGTAGGGCTACCGGACGCTGCCGGCGCGGTGACAGTGACACTGGAATTGACCAACATCAGCGAGCGGCCAGGTTCGGCAGTGGTGCAAATCTATGTCGGCGATGTTGAAGCATCTATACCCAGACCGGTTAAAGAGCTGAAAGCCTTCTCGAAAATTGCCCTGGAACCCGGTGAGAAACGAAGGTTGCGTTTCATACTTGACGCCCGAACATTTGCCTTCTTCGACACGACCGAGCGGCGTTGGCGGATAGAGGCGGGGGAATTTGCAGTGATGGCTGGGTTCTCGGCCACCGACATCCGTTTGAGTTTAACTGTCACGCAAAAGGGCGCTGTCTTGGCGCTCTGAATGTGCCGCAAATCAATGACCATATTGGGCAGTGGTTGAGTTCCAACGTATGCAGTTTTGGCGGTGAAGCTGGGTGAGTTGAGTGAGAGAATGCCTCAAAACCGGTACTTGGTTAATGGCCCGGCCAAACACCGCCTGCGCCTCCAAAAACAGGCAATGTTTTCTGAACGATCGTAAGCGCGATTTTCTCCGCACCTTCTGCAATTGAGTGAGCTTTGGCATGAGGTGTCCACCCAAATAGGTGGACACCAAGGGATGGAAGAGGTGACCTGCCACTGAATTTTCATCCGGCGGCGATTAGAGCCTCGGCGGTTTTGAATACGCCAAGTGGCGCGGTGTGAGTGTGTTTCGGCGTGCAAATTTGACCCCCTTGGCGGGGTAATCGGCGTCCAATTTTGACCCCCCTCAGATTTCATCTG
>NZ_JARFVE010000029.1:0-16574 GCF_029194105.1 Rhizobium mulingense
GCAGATCCTCGAACAGCAGTCGACCTTTTTTCGCAAGCGGGTTGAGACAAGTTTGCAGCACGCCAAGGAAGTCCGGGTGCTCTCAAGCAGGGCGGTGGAGGAAATCTCAAAGCCGGTCAAGGATGCTTTTGACAAGGTGCTGACGGACCTCAAGGCGACGTAAAAGCGGACTCGCACTTAAATCGCCTGGACTGATCGGGGGCGGCCTACCTTATTCATGGACGGAAAAGATGGTGACGGGGACCATCAGGTCGGGAGAGAGCTGGAAAGTGTGTCCTGCGATCTCGGTAGCTCCAGCTAACAAGCTCCTGAAAACGGATCGCGGGCGGCCGGCGTGACATATTGGACGGTTTGAACTGGCGAAGAACCCACCAGCTTGGTATCTAACCACGTAGGCGGCAGGCGGCAGGGAAGTGGTAATGGATTCACACAGGGACATAGCCGAGCGGGTCATCGCGCGTTGGAAGGCGCGAAGAATCCGGATCGATGAAGACCCGGGTTTCATGGAACCGGTCGCTCTTTGGACGGCAGGGTCGATTGCGTCCGGTGAAATGCGCCGCCGGTATTCGGCGCTCCAGCGCGAGCGGTCGCTGTCCAGGTCAAATCCACTTGATGTGTATCCCTGCGACGAGGGGGCGGAGGTCGATCATCGATCGATTGCGATTCCAAACGACGAACCAGATGAACGGGGAGGTCTCGGACTGCCGGCGCAAGGGTGACTCTTACAAAGGGCTCAGCACGCACCATTTCCTGGCGAGCGCGAACTTCACGAAACAGCGGGTCGACAAGCGCTGCGTCGCGTTGTGCATATTCTCGGGAAGAGTCCGAAAAATCCTTGCCACGAGCCGCAATGGCTGGCGGCTCAGCAAGGTAGAAGGTGAGGAGCGGCCGGCGGTACTGAGTCAACATCTTTATCAACTGTGGGCGTGTCGGCTCAGGGCATCTTCAAGCATGGCAAGGCGGTCGCTGCCCGCTATACAGGGTGCATCGCTAATGCCGAGCTTGTCGGCAGCATCTTCAACGCTGAGTCCCTCAGTCTCGTGCGCCCAGCGTCCGACAAGTTATTGTCTTCCATGGGAGTCCGGCTTGCGCAAATTGCCCCCGATGAAGGTTGGTCCGCCCGGGTCTTCCGCATGGAAAACGCGCGTTGCCTCAAAAACGCCGGTGCGCCATGCATAGGTCGTATCGTCGATCATCTGCGGCAAGACCTCCTGGTTTGTCCAACGACCGTACCATTTGGTGACGATGCGGGCGACTTTGGCGACGAGCGCGGTACTCATGCGAAGGTTCGAGTGTGCATCGAACATCTCCGGCGCCAAATAGCATCGAGACCTCGTTTGGGCGAAAGGTTATTCCTTTGCTGCAAAGCCTAGCTCAACGCGGCTGACATCTAAGATCGCCCGAAGGACGTCGATGCCGAATTTGAGGCTTTCCACCTCGACATCCAGCGAGATGCCCTCGGTGACTGTGCCTTTTGCGTTAGCGATTACCACCTCCTCCAGGTCTTCGAACCACTGAGGACTGTTCCCTTTGTGAAGCTTCGATAGTTCCGCAATCGCGACACTAAATGCCGATTGGACCGCGATTAGAGCGGCGCCGAGCTTTCGTTCGTCTACACCCGAGATGCAAACAATGGGGCTGTTTTTCTCATCCATGGGCTGTTCCTCTGCTGGCTCGCCACGAAACCCTATTTCAACTAATAGGCGACAGAGTCGTCGATCGCCGACGAATGCAAATAGGCCCGTAGGCTGGAGTCTCGGGTAGTTAGATCAACGAATACGCGATGCTGGGGGTGGACCATGTGGAAATGGTGGATGCGCTTGAGGCCTGTTGAAATCTGGGTCCAGCTTCCGAACGTTCCAACCGGCGGCAATGCCTCTAGGCCGTAAGCGTCGCACCTCCTGGTACGCGATAGCGGGTAATCCTTTGTACGAACTGGCTCGCATGCAAGGTCGCCCGAAGGACACAAGTGCCGAGCCTGGGCTTTCCGGCCATAGTCTTCAGTGAGACGTCTGTTGCTTCCACAACTCAACACATTCCGGCGAGCGGCATAAACCTGCAAACTCATTGTTTTTGATCCGCACGCGTCATACCTGGCCTGCACCCCACCGCCATGGCTTCGGCAAAAGGCCTTTTACTCAAAACGCAGGGATCTAGTTTGGCCCGTTTGTCAGGCAGCATCACAAAAAGATCTGCGGAAGGCTCGTCCCGCTTTGCGCGCTCAGGTGCGCCCGCAGTCGATCTGGCAGCGGATTGTTATTCAGGTACACTTTGCAATGAGGCGGAAGCTGCGACAGAATGTACGGCAGTGCAGTTCGCCCGTCGCCAAGTCCTCTCAGGTTGTTTCCACGAACGCTAAGCTCCTCCAGCCCCCTCGGCAGGTTAGGGGGCAGGTGGGTCAGTTCATTACTGTCGGTGCTGAGCCACTTTAGGGTGGCCGGGAGGTCCTCGGGTAGGCTAGTCAGTTCATTGTGAGGGACTTCGAGCCGCGTGAGCTTTGCAGGAAGGCGCTCGGGCAGGCGAATTATATTATTGAGTTCGGCGCGGAGATCCGTCAATTCGAGGGGGAGATTCTCCGGCAGGTGCGCGATTTCGTTGCGGGTGACATGAAGCTCCCTGAGCTCAGGCGGCAGGTTATCGGGCAAACTGGTCAGCCGGTTGTGGTTGACGTAGAGATACTTTAGTCCGGAAGGAAGCTCGTTCGGCAATCTGGTCAGCCGGTTGCCGTCGACGTAGAGCGTCTCGAGCATGTCCGGAAGAACCTCAGGCAGCGTGGTCAGCTGGTTGTCGCAGGCAGAGAGCTTTCGCAGACCGGGCGGGAGGTTGTTGGGCAGCCTGCCCAACCGGTTGTCATTGGCGTTGAGCCGCTGGAGGCCGGCCGGTAAGGTGGGGGGCAGTGCCGTTAGGGACAGCGATGTTAAGTTCAGGGGGGCACGAAAATTGCGGGTTTCCGTCCAGGCCTCGATCCGTGCCATTGCCTCGTGCCGGTCCTCGTCCTGCTCCTGCTGCCCGTCTTCCGCCCAGGCCAGTAAAATTTCTTTCAGTGCCGCTTCGCTGGACGAGGAGCCAGTCAAGCCTTCAACCCAGTTAAAGGTGTCTTCACCGCCTTGTTCGGAACTATTGCCAACACGCCCCTGCCTTCTGCCGTACATTGCGTCGTTCCTTAGGTCATTGCGTCACTGCTGATGTTACTTCCGTCGCGACCTTTCCTTCCAATACCAAATTCGTATCCCGTTATGCTTCGGGGGCATGGCCAGCGTCCTTCCTCGAGCTGGACAGCGCATGATTTTTATCGCGACGTTGAACAATCCCACCATTGACATGCTGCGCAAACTCGGCCTGACAGGCATGGCCAGCGCCTATCAGGAACTCGAAACGCAAATAGAAGCGAGACACCTTCGAGCATGGTGAAAGGCTTCGACTGCTGCTCGAGGCGGCCACGCTCCGCCAGAAGCGCTTCGAGGCGAGAGCCCGCCCTGCAAAGCAGCGCTGTAACGCCAAGATCGAGAACGCTGATTTTTGCGCCGCCCGCGCCCTGATCGCAATTTCGTGACGCCGAGTGATAAAGGTATTTCATCCCCATCGATGGGCTATACACTAGTTCCCGCTTGGTGGAGACCTAAACCAGACGCATGCTTTCGGCCGATTTCGCGTGGCAACTCCATCTAACTGAGGCGCAAGTTCCCGGAACAAACGCTCACGCGCGATAACCTTTCCTCATTTTCGGGCAATCTCGCAGTGTCACGTTGATTTGGTAGGTCAGCTTACGACGCCGACGCCGTTACGCTTTTTCTCTACGCCTGCAGGGCCCTGCCGACTTAAAGGCAACGACTTCCGGACAGCCGAGGCCGAGAACCAGTTCACCTTGACATCGTGTCACTCTGGCGTAACAGGCGGCAGCCCGAGTGTCGCAATAAGCTTCATTATCGACGGCGTGGGTGGACCCGGTGTCGGCGGCGGCATGGAGACGATAGACCCGAGCCGCGGAGGCGTTGCCATAACGCCAATCATCGTGCCGATAATGGCGATCCCATCGCCGCTGATTTCGATGGCCTGCGGGCCGGTTCTGCCCGATACTACAAGGCGGATCTTGTCGGGTGTTACCTCGACGCGGCTACCTAAGGCCGCTGCGGCAGGGGAGTCGGGCGCGGCGCCGCCCGAGGTCAGGAGGAAGTGTCTCTTGACGTCGATGCTGTAGATGTTCCCGACCTCGACGGTATGATTCTTCTGGGCCTTCAAATAGACCTCCTCACGGCCCTGCTTGTCCTCAAAGCGCAGTTCATTGTAGGCATTAGCGGCGCCGCCATCGGTATGCGTCCGGAAGGTCGACCGCGTTTTGTCAGTCGGCAGGGTTTCAGGCGGCAGATTTGAGCCATTGTATACGACGCCGGTCACCAGGGGCGTGTCGGGATTGCCGTGGATGAAATCAACCACGACCTCATGGCCGATCCGTGGGACGACCAGGTTGCCAAAACCCTTACCAGCGAAGTTCTGGGCCACCCGAATCCAGCAGGAGCTGTTCTCGTTCTTTCCGCCTTCTCGGTCCCAGAAGAACTGAACCTTCACACGGCCGTACTTATCCGTCGCGATCGACTCGCCCTCGGGGCCCACGACGACGGCCGTCTGCGGTCCGTGAATCAACCGCGCCGGTGTGCGGCGCCTCGGGCGGTACTGGGTGGTCGCGGGGATAATCTCCACGTTGCTGTGATAGAGGAACCGCTCGCCCTTCCCCCCCACGGTGTCCGCAGTGAGATCGTCCCCCACCTCACCGATGACAGTGAAGTCCTGTCCGATTGCCAGAAAGCGATCGGTGGGTTTCGGCCGGGAACCGATCTGGCCGTAGTAGAAGGGATTTGCGGCCTTGAATAATGACCCGGTCGTTATCTGGCGCGCAGTGCTTTCGATCCGCGCGCGATAAGCGTTGCAGGCGAGTTCCTCGGCACGGATGGTGGCGTAGAAATCGCCATCGCTTTTTTTTGTATACTGGCCTGGATACTCGAAGACCTCCCGCATTGCCGTGCAGCCGCTGCTTGCCGACGAGGTCTCGCCCGTTCTGACCGCCACGCTCTCCCGCGGTCGGGTGATGGCGCTTCCCGTGAGCTTGCATGGCGGAATGCCGCCTGTCCTCACGGGAGGAACACGCGCGACAGACGTCAGTTCTGCCATCGGCTTCTCATGGTCATAGTCCCTGAGAACGACCTTGTTCGGCTGTAGCGATACGACCTCGTCCCAATGCAGGATGACATCTTCTTGGTAAAGACTTCGGGCAGGCCTGAGATTGTGGTGGGTCTCTACGATCTCAGGCGTGCAGGCCATGTGACTCGCGGCGTTGTCGACCAGCACCAGGTCATGTTGGTCCTCAGCATGTTCAAAATAGTAGTAGATGCCGTCCTGCTCCATGAGGCGGCTGACGAAGGCCAGATCCGTTTCATCGTACTGGACGCAATATGGGCGCTGTGGGAACCGTCGGGCGGTCTGATTCTTGAAATTGCCTCTATGTTCTCGAAAAATCGTGGTGATGATCTCGATGCTCGTCTTGTTCTGAAAGACCCGACTGTTAGAGCGATGCTCGAGCAATGAAATCCACGGCCGCACCTGCGCCACGTAGTTGAGGTGCTCGGTATCGTCGAGGCCGAGATATTGGAAGCGCGTAACAACACCGTTGAAGAAGCGCGTTTGCGAGTCCTTGAGCTTAAGGCCGATTGTCAGGCTTTGACCGGGGATCGTAGCAAAGTTCTGAACTGGATCGCGGCTGGCGAGCTTCACCTCGTAGAGGAAAGGTTCCCCCAGTCGCTCGGTGCCACTGAGCCGTCGGAGAGAGATTTCATTCAACTCGGACGCGGCCGAAGTGACCGCAACAAAACGATTGTGCCTTAAGAGACTCTCGATTCTTGACTCGACCATGGTGGTGTGTGTTCCGCAGATTTGATGAGAAGGCGCGGTTGCGCCCGATGGCGTGAGTAGGATGCTGCCGAAGCCATCGGCGAAGATGCAGAAAAGCGTTTATTTCGTGCATCGAAATCGCCGACCGTTGCTCAGCCAAGATGTCTTGCTGGCCCGCATCGTCAGAGCCAAGCGGGGGAGGGCGGGGCGAAGAAAGCGTGTGGGTCTCTTGGAACTCACCCACGCTAAGTCCCACCCAAATCTCGCCATGCGGCCTTGTAACATCGATGAGTCGGCGGATTCCGGCGGTGCTAGCGACGACGTGTCTCCTGGAAGATTCAACCAGGCCCAGGGCGCAGCGCCCGAGCGGACAACCACGGTGGTCGAGTTTCGCCGCGATCGTCGGCTCGATCGGCCTCTCCGCTGCTGAAGCCTCAAGGGCGTCAAAATGGCGAGAACGTTCCAAAGAGGCGTCACGGCGAATTTTGCAAAGGGCCTTGGCGGTCCCATTGCAGTTTGCGTTGAGCTTACTGAAGAGAGTCGAGCTTCCGATGCTTGTCATAACGGGCCTTCCAAGCCGCCGCCCGCCGTGCCGCCGCACTTGGTATCGAGGTTACGTGGGCCATTCATCCGTTCCAGATCGATCTCGCCAAGGAGATCTTCTCCCCGCCCGAAAAGAAGGTCGAGCGGGCCCGCCGCATCATGGATGTCCGTTTCAGGAGAGTGCCATGCGGGAGCCGGTGGGCCCCGGTCAGTCGGGGTAGTCGTCAAGTCATCGGCGTGCTGGCGCGTTTTCCGCTTGCCCATCCAACTGGACCATCCGAGTCTGCCGCAGCGACCCAACTGCACTTCCGGGACCTGCTCCTGACGGAGAACGAGGTTAATCTCCCAGTCAAGTTCATCTCCAAGGTAGTTGCAGATGATCTCCGCTATCGACTTAAGGCCGGGAGCTGCGGGCAGAAGCGATTCGTAATGAGCCAGGCTGAGGGGACCCACAATGAGTCGGAACCGATGGTGCCACACTCTGACCCTCGCACCTGCAATAGCGTTGCCGTTCAGCGTGCCCGTGGCCGGGTCGCGGCCCAGGAGGCAGAGCGATATGCGGGGCAGATCCACCCATTTTGGGACAAATTCACGGATATCAACCGGCGCCTCGACGAAGCTGGCGAGGATGGCAGCGAGCCCCTCGGCGTTGCGGGTGTGTGAGGCGAGACGGCCGGTGAAGTGGAGTTTGGCCAGATCAGGCATAGCATCCCGCGCGCGCAGGGAGGTCATCCCGAAGCCGGCTAGCGCGCCGAGCTGAAGGGCAAATCGATCTTCTTGTGGCCTGTCATAGCTCACGGTCGGTTCGCCCTCCGCCCATGCACGGAAGAAGAACGAGGCCATTCGATGATGAAAGGTATCAGCAAATCGGATCAGCGTCTCATCCGCGGCGTTGTGCTGCCGGAGAAGGGCGTACTCCGTCAGATGCAATGGGAGGGGACCGTGGGGTCCAAACAAGCCGAAGGCGTAGGTGGAGATTACGGGGTCGTTCTGCTCGTGCGCAGTCACGCCCGCGATCGATCGAGGCGGAAATGCAAGGGAGGGCTGCTGGGCGATCCGCACGCGATCCAGGCTGGGACCGCTCGATTCTCCCAGCCGAGGCCGATCTGAGCAGATTGCATCGATCCGCCGCAGAGCCTGGAAGAAGTCGCAGGCATGCGGTTCGGCCCTGAGCGAGCTTAGGAAGTCGCCGAGTGCCCCCGAAATCAAAGGATCGCCCGGCGGCCGGCCATCGTCGGCCATCGCATTACCTCCCCGCGCTGTAGCGTCGAGACGACCATCTCGGTGAAGCTGTTGATGGATACGTATTTCGCGAAGAACTGGTTGAGCACGGAGGCGAGCGGAAAGATGCCAACGCCTTCGAAGGCCGCTTCGTCCAGGATGATACCAACCTCAATCCCACGTGCTACGGCGGCTTGTCCACCGCTGGACAATCGCCTGACCGCAGGCCTGGACCGAATCTCCCGGATCCCGTCGATCTGCCGTGAGGCGAAGGCATTGACTGGATCGACGTAGAGGCGGAGGAGTTCACGCAGCGCTTCTGCGCCCCGGTGGTCGTTCCTATCGGAATTGCTGATCGAGAGGTAGTTCAGTGAAAGATGGCTAATTAATCGCCAGGTGATATCGCCATTGGCGAAGGAGTGGCGCGGTCGGCTCGGGGGCGATACGCACCGGGTGGCGGTAACTGGAGCGCCGATTTCCAGGGTGAAGTCTGTCTTGTCCCGGCCGATCGGCAGCAGCAGCGCCAGATCCCGGTTCGAGCACAGGCAGTTTACAGACAAATGCCGGAGTTCCGCCGAATAAGGAGCCGCCTGGCGATCAACTAGAGAAACGAACGTTTCGCTGCCGATGTAGCCAGTCCGCGCGCCATTTAGACGCTGGTGCTCCGACATGAGGCGCTGCTCCCGGCGGATCGCGTAGTATCTGGAATGCTGCTCCTCCTGACCGTGCGCGCTGATGCTATAGAACGGGTAGAACCTCACGGGAGCCGCTTCGTTTTTCGCCCCGTCTCCGCTCATTTCGAGGATCGAGTGGACCTCAAAGTCGAGCGGCCTCATCCTGTCAACAATCACATGATGCTCGGTGTTCTTGTCGCTCACGTGGACGAGATCTGCCTGGCGTTCGAAGAGATTAATCGCGGGCGTTGCGAAGAGAACGATATTTTGGGGTCCGAGCTGTCGTTCCAGCCGTGGCTCGACTCGTCTGAGTGCGAAGACGATCTCAAGGGTCTCGGCAGTTGACAGGGCTACTGCGTCTGCCAGCCCGCTAACCTCGACGAACAACGTCCGCTCCGCGAGGGCGAAATACTCCTGTAGGAGACGGTACCCGTCGAAAGAGCGTGGCACCTCGGGCAGGAGAGCACAGCTCGGCTCCAAACCGCGTTGCTGCAGCGCATGAACCGGAATCTTTTCCTGCCAAGGGATAGGCCGGCCGACCGGACGGGCTATGATATTGCATGCGTCACCGAGAAGCTGTTCGGCGAGTGCGGCGCCGATGCCACCGGGGCCTGTTAGGTGCAGTGTGAGAGCCTCTAGTCCGAGTTTATTGAACGGCATGCCATTGGTGGTGCGAAGGCGTAGTCGCAAAGCAGCCTTCGCATCTTGCCGGGCCGGAAGATCCAGTGCGGCGATCTGCCCCGGCGTCGAAAAATAATCGGCAGCGCTCACCACAATTGGCCAGAGATGCACATCATGGGCCGTGCGGAACTCGCAATGTGTGACGGCGCCCGGAGCAAGACGGCCCAAAAGCTTGGTTTCCCGCGGCACGAGGTATCCATTTTCAAGTGGTCCGGCATCCTGGTCGGGCTCGAAACGGACGATCGTCATCGAGGGGAGCGGCGGTAGAAAATGCGGATAGACCATCTCCAGGAGGTGCTGGGTGAATTCCGGAAAGCGAGACTGAAGCTTCAATTGCACCCGCGCCGCCATGAAAGCGAAGCCTTCCAGAAGCCGCTCGACGTAGGGGTCGGCGACCTCCGCTGATTCCATCCCGAGCCGGGCGGCGACCTTCGGGAATGCGCGGGCGAACTCGGCCCCCATCTCGCGCATATAAGCAAGTTCGTCGTTGTACAGTCGCAGGAGCCGGGGATCCATCAGCTTATCTCTGTACCGAGATGAACGCGGGCGGATTCGAGCTCGGAATCTACCTCCGTACGCATCACCATTCGCACCGGCAATGGCTGCGCCCACAGATCGGCTTCGATCCTAAAGCGAAAAGTGCCGCAACCCTGACCATCGTCCAGGACCGTGACCTTCAGGGTGTCCGGTAAGAGACGCGGCTCAAAGCGCTGAAGGCTCTCGATTATCGCTTCGCGCAATGCGCTCTTATCCATGCCTTCGCGAATTTGTCCGCTGAGAGGCCAGGCACCATAATTAAGTGCACTGGCCGCTACGTGAGGGTACGCTTGTAGATCTACGGTTGCACCCAGTTGATTGGTGTTCAACAACCAGGAAACATCGCGTAGAATCACCTCTTCCAGTTGGCGAACAGAGAAGCTGCGCTTGTCCTGCGCTTCACACGAGCTGCGCGGCTCATCGTCCGTAAGCCGGTCCAGGAGGGATGGTTGCACGAGATCCCGCTTAACATCTCTGCCCATGTTACAATCTCCAGGTGCAATAGCGACGAGTCGATCCGTCGTTTTCGCGCGCAGCCCCGAATATTCCCGGGTTGCCGATGGCCCCATCAGCCGACGAGCCTATTGAAGTCGGTGCTGTTCGCGATTTGGTTCCAGATGCCCTCGCCAGCTTTGGTAAGAGCGCCTTTTTCATCCTGCCTGTAATAAATGACCTTGCAGGCGCCGAACCGGAATGTGATCGTCTCCTCGGGGGCGTCTTCCGCATAGGACCACTCGACCTTCTCGACTACCAGCATGTTGAAACTCCAGTGCAAGAACAGGTTCGATTCTGATGTAGCTTGTCCGCTCCCCGTCGCTTTGAAAAGTTTCAGTTCGACGCTATTGAAGTGGGCGCCGCGACCACAGGCAACGTACAGAGAGGGCGATGACGTATCCACCTGCTTCTTGATAGTGAAGACCTCGAATTCGGCCTTGCCCGCGCCCGCCCCGGCGGTATGAGGCCCAATGTTCAGCTTGTTTTCGAGTGAAAAGCTCCATTCGTCCGCTAGGGTGATGCCGTCCTTTAGAATGATAGATTCGCCCTTGGGCAAAATGCCGTCCTTGGACGCTTGCGTGAATTTTATAACCGCGTCGAACGCCATGATGGACTTTCCTTTTCTCGTTGATCTGATTGGGCCTGGATTGCATCGGCCAGCCCAGGGCAGCTATTCCGGAGTTTTGGCGCCGAGAACGGAGCACAATCATCTGCGGGTTTTCTCAGTCCTTGCGGGCGGATGGCAGGCGCGAGACCAGTCTCAAAGAGATGGTTAGGCCTTCGAGCTGGTAGTGTGGCCGCATGTAAAATCTCGCAACGTAATATCCGGGATTATCTTCGACCTCTTCCACCTTGACCTCGGCTGAGGAGAGCGGCTGCTGTGCCTTACTCTCTTCGCTCCCAAGCTCGGGCGAGGGGTGGACATAGCCCTGAATCCATTGGTTGAGCCACTCCTCGACCTCGTGGCGCTCCTTGAACGTGCCAATCTTGTCCCGGACCATACACTTCAAATAATGTGCGAAGCGGCAGGTTGCGAAGATGTAGGGTAGCCGGGCACTGAGTTCGGCGTTCGCTGACGCGTCGGGGTCTTCGTATTTGACCGGCTTGTTAATAGTTTGAGCGCCAATAAATACGCCGAGGTCCGTGTTTTTGCGGTGCAACAGCGGTAGAAGACCGTTTTTGGACAGTTCGGCCTCACGGCGGTCGCTGATCGCGATCTCAGTGGGGCATTTTAGGTCGACGCCACCGTCGTCGCTGCGGAAGGTATGTACCGGCAGACCCTCGACCAGGCCGCCGGATTCGACGCCACGAATTCTGGAGAGCCAGCCATAGAGCTTGAACGAGCGCGTGATATTTACGCCCATGGCGTAGGCTGCGTTCGTCCAAAGGTATTTCTCGCTGTCGCCGCCGTCTGTGTCCTCCTCGAAGGCGAATTCATCGACCGGGTTGGTTTTGGCCCCGTAGGGCAGCCGGCCAAGGGTGCGTGGTAAGGTCAGGGCCACGTATCGAGAGTTCTCGCTCTCGCGGAACGCTCGCCAAGGGGCATGTTCGGGCGTGAGGAAGATTTTTGTGATGTCACGCGGGTTCGCAAGCTCACGCCAAGAATCCATCTGCAGCAGATGTGGTGAGACGGCAGATATAAGCGGTGAGTGGCTCGCCGCCGCGATCTGCGCCAGTCCCGAAAGCAACTCAACGTCCGGTGGGGTATGGTCGAAATAGTAGTCGGCAATCAGGCAGCCATAGGGTTCACCGCCGATTTGGCCGTATTCGTCTTCGTAAATTTTTTTGAATAGCGGACTCTGATCCCAGGTGATACCCTTATATTTCCGCAGAGTTCGGGACATCTCCACCTTTGAAACTGGGAGAACGCGAATCTTCAACGTTTCATCGGTTTCGGTGTTGCTGGCAAGGTGATGCAAGCCCCGCCAAGCTGATTCCACGCGCTGGAAATTTTCGTGATGGAGGATCTCGTTGAGTTGTGCAGAAAGCTTCTGGTCGATCGAAGCAATCATTGCTTGGATAGTCGTGACGACATCGTCGCTGATCAGCGACGTGTTTTGAAGTGCCTGCTCGGCCAGTGTTCGGACGGCACTCTCCACCAAGTCACGGGAGTGGTCCGAGCGGATCTTGAACTCGAATCGAAGCATGCGGGTGAAATCGCCGAGATCAACGGTGGCGACCTGTACATCTGTGGCATCTGCAGGCATCATGATCAGTTCTCCTCTGTGTCTGGGGATGCCAATGGCGGAGCGGCAACCACTGCATCAGGCTTCTCAGTCTCCATGCCATTGCCGAGGGCGCTTAGCAGTGCCGAATCCGCGAGGAAGTGGGTGAGCAACTCTTCGGCACCGTTCTTCCCGTCCATATAGGCCAGCAGATTGGAGAGCTCCGTTCGCGCCTCGAGCAGCCTGCTAAGGCTGTCGACCTTGCGCGCCACGGCCGCCGGCGAGAAATCTTCGAGCCGCTCGAACGTCAAGTCGACAGCGAGTTGGCCTTCTCCAGTCAATAGGTTCGGCACCCGCATCACCACCCTGGGCCTCAGCGATCTGAGCCGATCATCGAAATTGTCGATATCGATCTCCATCATCTTGCGCTCCGCGACAGGGGCAAGCGGCTCGGCAGCATTGCCGGCGAGGTCGGACATCACGCCGACCACGAAGGGAAGCTGAACCTTCTTCTGAGAGCCATAGGTCTCGACGTCGTATTCGATCTGTACACGAGGCGGACGAACCCGCGCGATGAACTTTTGACTACTCGCCTTTGTCATGTGTTCCACTCTCCTGATAGGGAAGATTGCGCACGTCACGTGCCCTCGCCGACCGCCAGACCGGCAATCGAACGGTATTGGGCAACCCCTTCTGGCGCCAACTCTTTGATAAGAGCCATGAAGTCCTTCGAGACAAGTCGCTGCGCGCGCTCCAGGAGGGCTGGCAGCGGGCTCGCGGGCTCATTCACCTGGTACCAGTGGCAAATGCGGCCAAGAATTTCGACAACGTCATCGCGGTTGCGGATCACTTCGGGGTAAGAGGCCTCGCTAGAGTCTGGCAATGGAGATGCCGGGGCTGCAGGCTGGGCCCTTTTCCGATGGGCGTCGACCAGATCCTTGGCCTGGGTGAGTAGCACTATCAGAGGGTCGAATCGAACGGCCTCGTCACTCGCGACGTGCTGCCGAACACTCGCGTCTAGATGGGTGGCGGCTGCCAGGCTGGCGTGGAGACCAGTGCTGATCTGCTCGAGCTGCAGTGGATCGGTGTCGATGAAGGCGTGCTCGATGGTCGAACGATCAATTTCCGTAGATTGGGACCGTAGCGCACCAGCCCAATCGCGGAGCGTAAAAGTCCCGAATTGCCTGGAGGAGGTGAGTGGAACTTGGCGTATTTCTGCCAAGAGCCCGGAGAGATCGCAGAGGCTCGCTAGAGCGTTGAGGCGAACGGTCTGATCTTCGTCATCTTCTGGATCCGGTCGCGGATGTAGCTCTGACCAGTAGAGCTCGACATAGGCCGCGAGCAGCTCAAGCCCCCGACTTAGACCAGAGAAGCCGAACTGACTGAGGGCGGATCGTGTGAGCAAGATGCCGACTCTTAGATCCTTAGTGCGGGCAGAAAGGTCGAGGCCAAGCCGCCACACCTCTGTCCAATCGGGAGCCTCCCCGGTGGCGATGGAGTCGCCTATCTGCTGGTGCGGCTTGCCATGCGACGCTATCTCCAGCTCCAGGAAGCTCAAATCGTAATCGAGAGCATCCCCGCATGCGTTGCCGTCGCTGATCGGTTTTAATAGATGATCCGCATCGAGCATGACCCAAATCCCAGTTTTCCCGACATAAAAGATCGTCGCGCCTCTGTTTCTCAATGTTTAGCAATGAGCAGACGCGATTGCTCATGCACAATCGACATTCGTATATGTCGTGAATGCTTGGGGCGTGAATGCCGCCGCTTCGGATCTTGACGCAGCTATGTGCTGCTCAGGCGCGAGGGACACCTTGTGAACAACAAGAAGCTCTTCCGGGTCCATCGGGAGGAGAAGCTCACGATGCGCAAGCGCCGTGGCCGGAAACAAGCGAAAGGCAAGCGTTGGTGTTGATCCAGCTGGCTGCCAATGATCGTTGGTCGCTGGACTTCGTGTCGGATCAACTCACCTATAGCGCGGGTTCAGGCTTCTGATGGTCGTGAGGAAAGCCGGACTCTCGTCGCCGATACTTCGCTCTCCGGCCTGCGGTCGCCTGTGGACTGGATCGGGTTATCGAGGAGCGTGGCAAGCCAAGCACTCTGGCCTCGGCTGACTAACCCTGCAGAGTTCGCCCAGATCGTCAACCCGCGACGTGATGCAGTGCTGCGCAGCCGGAATGGTCTCCGCACCTAAACCCGCCGATGCCGCCGCAGATGCGCAACCCACCGCTGGAGCGAACCCCAAACTGGATAAACTTGACGGTACAAGCTCAGCCAGATTGAATTGACATCGTCGGGCAGTCGTTGCAAAGGGCAACCTGCGGAGTACCGTTGGAAACGTGAGCCTGAAGGCCTCCAACTACAAAGTCTTCGCGCGGCCGCCTCCGCGCCAGTTGCTGCATAAGGTGGATGGCGTCCTCGGCGATCGCTCTTGGGGGTGTCGGCGCGCGGACCCTCATCGAACGAGCGGCCAGCCGGCGGGTCCATCGCGCGTGCAGCGACCCCGGCGTCAGTGGTAGAACGGCTCGAGCACTTCAACGGCATATATCTCCTGCGCTCCGCCGGACCGCCGCACGAGGCATATAGGGCGACAATCTGGATGAGATCCGTATTGACCGCATGTAACGATGCTCCCCGAGATTCGCACGTTGCCTCATTCATTTTGCTCCCAGTTGGAGCGAAGGAGTGGGGTGCGGAGATGGCGGGGTTTCGCAGCGGCCGGCCTCCTTCGTGAGCGCCATTGCCGTTTTCGACGGAAGTCTGAAGTTTAATAACCATCGTCGCGGTATTTACTTTTGACAATGGGTGTGATGCGGCTTTGCGTGATCTTCTAAAAAGAATCGAGTCCCGCCGCCAATCTCCCGTTCTATCGCGCACCTATCGCATCCCAACGTGACTGTCGACCCTGCTTCCATTAGTCGTGCAGGGCAACCACGCGGTCTCTCGTGCAGATCCCTGCGATTTCGAATTGACGGACACCGACCCCGTTTGACGGTCGTGGAGTGCACGCACTTAGTCACCCTAGCCGCCCGCGCACTGCAACCCCGCTGTAGCGATCCTTCTACCTCTATGCTAAAGAAAGTTTTGGAAAAACTTGCCTCCTCGCCATCGTTCGACGGCGGCCTTGGCGCCAATCTTGCGAGGAGCGGGCTGATGGTCGCAGCGGCATGCGAGCCGACATTCTGCGATCCCGACCGTCGAAGACGAGGTCGCTCTCGGCGTGTTAGTCAGCCGGAATGCGCCCGCCGTCGTGCCCCTAAATATCGATCTCGAGCCAGGTATTGGCCTCCAGACTGAAGAAAAATTCGGCGCTCTCACATGCTCATGCAATCCCGTGGTGGACAACCAACGCACATGATGGTGCAGTTCCTAGGGAATGTGGTGATGAGTCGTGAGCCGTCCTATATCACCTTGAACGCTGCCCTCCTGGCTATCCGTTTCTTCGAGGCACCCACGATTATGGCGGCATCGGCGGCGCTGAGATCGGGATGGGCCGCCTTCAGTGCGTCTGCCCACGCCCCCTTGCTCTGCCCCGGCAGCTGCGGTGTCTGCCTAGCGATTTCGTCCAGCCTCGCCTGGTCCTGGGCCGACACCGTCTGGAACGCCGTCCTCACGGCGATATCGCGCCTTACGGCACCCACGACTATGGCGGCATCGGCGGCGCTGAGATCGGGATGGGCCGCCTTCAGCGCGTCCGCCCACGCCCCCTTGCTCTGCCCCGGCAGCTGCGGTGTCGCCGCCTTGATCTCGTCCAGCCTCGCCTGATCCTGGGCCGACACCGTCCGGAACGCCGCCCTCCTGACGATATCGTCCCTAAAGGTGCCCACGATGGTGGCGGCATCGGCGGCGCTGAGATCGGGATGGGCCGCCTTCAGCGCATCGGCCCAGGCCGCATTGCTCCCCCCCTGCCGCGGTGTTGCCGCCGCGATTTCGTCCAGCCTCGCCTGGTCCTGGGCCGACACCGTCCGGAACGCCGCCCTTTTAGCAATATCCTGCTTTATGGCACCCACGATTACGGCGGCATCGGCGGCGCTGAGATCGGGATGGGCCGCCTTCAGCGCGTCCGCCCAGGCCGCCTTGCTCTGCCCCGGCAGCTGCGGTGTCTGCCTAGCGAGTTCGTCCAGCCTCGCCTGGTCCTGGGCCGACACCGTCCGGAACGCCGCCCTCCTGGCGATTTCGTCCTTTAAGGCGCCCACGATTGTGGCGGCATCGGCGGCGCTGAGATCGGGATGGGCCGCCTTCAGCGCGTCCGCCCAGGCCGCATTGCTCCGCCCCTGCCGCGGTGTCACCGCCGCGATTTCGTCCAGCCTCGCCTGGTCCTGGGCCGACACCGTCCGGAACGCTGCCCTCACGGCGATATCGTCCTTTAAGGCGC